>CAZKAY010000027.1:0-22274 GCA_964550975.1 uncultured Thermoproteales archaeon
GGGGCTATCTAATTATATGTTAGAACTCTTTCTTATTTTTTTCTATTGTTACGAGACCGTCCAAAATGTTTAGTAGGATTTGCTTATATTAATTTCGCTCTTATTTCTAAGCTATATGTTACATCACATCTATTAGCCAATAACATGAAGATGGTGAGGCCTCAGCTCTATTACTTGGTTGTCTACAAGTGTTAGCTTAAGCTTAACTGGCTGCATATTTATAAAGAAAAGCTACTATAAACGTGTACTTTAGAAACAAGAGCGCAATTTTATGTCTCTAAATTTTAAGAGAAGGTGAATTCCAAGAGAAATAGTTGAATATGCTATATATTCTTGGGGCTAACTCCTGGAAGTATTTGAAATACTTAGGGATAGGTGTCGGGTGAGAATAATTATTTTTATCATCTATTTTATATATAAAGATAATACTAGAGTTTTGAAGGGAAATATGAATGAAAATGCTTTCCAATGTAGCTTTATCGCTAATCTTCATCTTAGTTATCATATGCATAGATAAGATTAGTGGTGAAATAAATATACATTATAAAGAGAACATATTTTTAAATGATGGGTGTGTCTCATTTATTAATGTTACATTTATTCTCAAAGATTTCTATAATAATTCTCTAAGAGAGCCAGGTGTTGTAGCCAGAGTATTGATAGCGAGTCTTGACGGAGTAGTTAATAGAACAGCGTTTTCTTCAAATGGAATAGTATCTTTTCTAAACATATATTCTAATACATATTTCATAAAAGTTTTTTGGAAAAATGTTATTGTGTTTAATGAAACTCGAGTTTTAGATAAAAATGAGACAGTTTTTTTAAAATGTAATGTAGGTAAAATCAGATTAAATATAAAGGATAAAAATGGCTTAACAGATATCTCTAATGCGAGAGTTAGCATAAGTGGAGTAATCGAAGAAGAGAAAATTACAGATGAATTCGGACATATAGATACTTTTCTACCATTTGGTAAATATCGGATATCAAATATCAGCTATACTTTAATATCTCTGGATAGTTCCAAGCAAATCCTAATAGATATAACTCCACCACATCCCTTCACTTTCAATATACCTAATCAAACTTCTTTAACTATAAATACAGAAGTCTATTCACTTACTATATTCTTAAGAGACTTCGAAAACAACGTTTTTAATAAAGCTAATACAGTTATAAAAATACTATATAGAGGAAAATATGAAATATTTAGAGATGTTCCAGATATTAATGGTTCTATCTCTGTAGATTCTTTACCTAAAACTGTTTATGAAATAATAGTTGAATGGGAAAATTGTACTATTTTTACCCAAAATATTTATTTAAATAAAACTAGGGATCTCTTACTTAAACTACCATTTTTTAAAGAAATTTACATAGAGTTTCTAGATCCCCAAATGAGGCCCATAAAGGGGTTAAATATAACGATTTCTACTCCATTAAATAAAACATTCAGCGAAATAACTGATATTTCAGGCAACATTGTTTTAAAGGATACGATTATAGGTAAATATATATGTATATTTAAGTGGATGAATAGAACAATTACTATTAAATTTTATATAAATACAAAATATACAGTTATAAAATTGCAGTTCTATACCTTATTAATAAAGTTAATGCGTGAAAGAGGTAAAATTCCCGATAACATTAATATATCCATTTATCGCGGAGAAAGGATAATAGCATCAAAGCTTTTAATAGGAAACAATTCTGTAGTTTTTACACATTTACTGGAGGATACATATGTAATTAAAGGATACTGGCATAACGTAGAAATATTCTCTACAACGGTTTTAGTTAAAGGAGATGAAAATATAACAATTTCACCCGGCATATATACTCTTTTACTTAATTTTTCAAATAAATATATGGATGAAGTTTCTAGGATAACATTGATTCTATATATGCCTAATAATACTATTAGCAGTTTCTTTTTAAATAATTCAAATACAATCGTATTTGAGTGTCTTCCTAGAGGAGTGTATACATTAAAAATATATTGGTATAATACTGATATACCGATTGGTGAAGAGACAGTAATATTAAATAGGGATATCAGCAAAAATATAGTTCTAGATTTAGATAAAATCGAAATATATATTAAAGGATTTATGGGTAATTTAGGGAGGTCTAAAGTCAATTTATATATTATCCTACCCAATAACACTAGGATTTTTATAGGGGGATTTTACACAGATAGTAATGGATACTTGAAGATAGCCAATGTACCAGTATTATCTGATGCAAAATATATAGCAGATATTTTATTTGATAATTATATCTATACAAACTATTATCTCACATGTGGAAAATTGAATATCATTACACTAAATATAATAAATATATTCGGAACATCTATCACTATACTTCAATTTATATTGATAATAACCATTATTCCAGCAATTACAATTATTTCTTATTTCTACTATAGAAAGTATAGGATGAAAAAGTTAGTGGAGGAGATAATTTCAGAACCTGAGATAGAAGAGGAGGAAGAATATTTTGAAGAGGAAGAAAGTTTTATAGACAAAATTAAAAAATTGTTTAAGAAAGAAAAATGATGAAAAATGTTTTTAGGATTTCATGGAACCTGCCTCTAATCGGCCATATAGCATTTGGATTAATAGATAGGGGTACAAATTTAATTCAGGTTCGACCATTTACTGGATGTCCGCTCTCATGTATATTTTGTTCAGTAGATGCTGGGCCCTTTTCTAGAAATAGAGTTACGGAATATATAGTGGACTATAAACATATATTATATTGGTTTAAAAAAATAGCTAGATATAAAAACGTAAATAGGCTACAAGCATATATAGATGGGGTAGGAGAGCCCGCCGGCTACCCCAGTCTAATCGAATTGATTAGAGGTTTAAACAAAGTTCCATATGTATCCTATACGATACTGGAGAGTCGCGGAGTTTTTTTAAATAAAAAACTTATTGATGGATTAAATGAGGCGGGCTTAGAGAGAATTAATTTGTCTATTGATACATTAGATGAAAGTAAGGCTAGATTTTTAACAAATACTCCATGGTATAATGTAAACAAGATTATTGAATTAGCTAAATATATTGTTGAAAATACCTCTATAGATTTACTTATAGCTCCTATCTGGATACCAGGTATAAATGATAAAGATATTTTTGAAATAATTGATTTTGCGTTAAATATAGGTGCGGGAAAGCGATGTCCACCTCTAGGGATTCAGAAATACGAGGTTCATAAATTTGGGAGAAAGATTAAAAATATTAGGCCCCTTTCTTGGAAAAATTTTTATAAAAAATTGGAGGAATGGGAGAAAATTTATGGTATAAAACTCATTTTAAAGCCGGAGGACCTAGGAATATTTAAGACAAGATCTTTACCTAAAAAATTTAAAATAGGGGAAAGATCTTTTCTAAAAATAGTTGGACCTGGATGGCTAAAAAATGAGTGGTTAGCCGTGGGAAGAGAGAGAGTTATAACAATATTTAGTAGAAGACGTGGAACAATTCCTATAAATAGTATGGTTTTGGCTGAAATAATAGAGAATAAACATAACATATATCTGGCAAAAATTTTAAAATAGATAATGAGCATAATTATTATCTGGGAATGAAGATGAATGGAAGAAGGGGGGCTAAAGGATTCCAGGTTTCAAGCTTACCTTATATGTCTAAAGTCTATATTAATGGACAAGTATTGATACCGGCACAGCTGGTACGCAGCTTAGGCATAACAAGACTTGAAAGAGCATCGATACATCTACAATATAGGGGGGAAAATATATTTCTGGAAAATGTTAAGCTTTTAAGAACTAGAAATACAGATTCGAGACAATTTACTATACCTAAAAATATTCGAGAGAAATATAATATAAGATCTGGTGAAAAAATAAAAATAATTAATATTAGTAAATAGTTAGCATTAGGGATGATGATAGTTCAAAGCGCAGACGATGAAGACACCACTACACTCTGACTAGGTACCTTTTCTCCATGAGAACATGTATTCCCTCTGTTCTCTACTAAGTCTATCTATACTTATTCCCATGCTCTCTAATTTCATTCTAGCTATTTCTCTATCTATTTTCATTGGTAATGTATATACTTTTGGAGTCAATTTTCCTCTATTTTCGATCAAATACTTTAGTGCTAAAACCTGATTGGAGAAACTCATATCCATTACTTCACTTGGATGCCCCTCTCCTATAGCTAGATTAACTAGTCTTCCTTCAGCTAAGAGATAAATCTTCCTTCCATTTTTCAGAATATATTCTTCTACATTTTCTCTGATCTTCCTTCTAGCTATAGATATTTCTTTTAATTCATCTAAATTTATTTCTACATTAAAGTGACCTGCATTTGCAAGTATAGCTCCGTTTTTCATATTTAAAAAATGTTTTTTCCCGATCACATTTATATCTCCAGTAGCAGTAATGAATATATCACCTATCTTAGAAGCTTTTTTCATAGTCATTACCCTATATCCATCAAATACTGCCTCTAAAGCTCTTATAGGATCTACTTCAGTTATAATTACATTTGCACCCAATCCCTTAGCTCTTAAGGCTATACCTCTTCCAACCCAACCATATCCAGCCACAACTACATTTTTTCCCGCAAACATTATGTTTGTAGCCCTAATTATACCATCTAATGCACTTTGGCCAGTTCCATATCTATTATCAAATAAATATTTTGTATGAGAATCATTTACTGCAATTATGGGATATAAGAGTTTCTTTTCTTCTACTAAGGATCTTATTCTGATTACGCCAGTTGTTGTTTCTTCAGTTCCGCCTATGATTTTAGCAAAGAGATCCTTATTAAAAGATTTAGAAGGAAATTTTTTCATTAAATCTTTTATCTCCATTATATTTCCATAATAAATATTATGTATAGTAGAAGTTAAATCAGCGCCATCATCCATCGTTAAACTTGGATTAAAGGCTATTGCTCTTAGAATAGCCATATAATATTCATTTCTAGTCATACCCCTCCATGCAAATATATTTATATCCATGTCTGCCAACGCGGCTGCAACATCGTCCTGCGTAGATAAAGGATTTGATGGAACTAGACATACATTGGCACCAAGAGCTTTAAGAGTTTTTACTAACACTGCAGTTTCCTTTGTAACATGAAGAGATGCACTAATTCTATATCCATTTAAAAACTTTTTAGAAGAGAATTTTTCTCTTATTCTAACCAAGACTGGCATATGATTTTCTGCCCATTCTATCTTTCTTTTACCTTTCTCATTTAATTCTTTATTTTTAACTAAATATTTTCTATTTAGATCAACAATTTCCTCCATAAAAATCACTAAGTTATAATAAAGCAGTCTTTAAGGCGTCCTTACAACTACATTTCCTTTCTTTAGGTATATTGGGTATAACTTCATATAAAAGTTTCTTAGCTTTTTCAGTATTTTCTTTCATAACTCTAACAACTTCCTCTGCAGTTACCGGTCTTTCTGCCCATACATCATAATCAGTTATCGTTGCAATGACGGCATAACATATTTCCGCCTCTCGTGCTAAATTTACTTCTGGTACTAATGTCATACCTATAATGTCGCAGTTCCATTGCCTCCATAGTCTAGATTCAGCTTTAGTCGAAAATCTAGGGCCTTCAATACATATGTATACTCCTTCTCTATGCATTTTCACTCCAATTTTATTAGCTGTAGATATAATTGTTTTCCTAAGCTCTGGACAAAACGGATCAGCCATAGATACATGTGCAACCATTCTACCTTCATAAAAACTATATTTTCTCTGCTTTGTCATGTCGATAAACTGATCCGGACATACAAAATCCCCTGGTCTATAGTCCTTTCTTAAACTACCTACAGCCGATACTGAAATTATTCTTTTAACTCCTATTTTCTTTAGTGCCCATATATTTGCTCTATAATTAATTTTATGAGGAGGTATACTATGTTTAGGACCATGTCTAGCAAGAAATGCTATAGATCTACCCCTCATTTCACCTATTCTAATGAAGTCTGAGGTAGGACCAAATGGTGTATATATTTTTACTTCTTCTATTTTTCCTTCAAAAAATGATGGTTCATATAACCCAGACCCACCAATAATTCCTATTTCAGCTCCTTTTTCCATAAAATCACCTTATTAAATATTTCTTAGAAAATATTTTTAATTTTTCCAATAATATTTTAAAGATAGTATGCGTCTATATCATACTCCCTTTTCAAGTACTTTGCAAAAATTTTTGAGAAACCGTAAACAGCATATATTTTTTCAGCACCATTTTCATTTACGTATTTAATTAGATGATTGAAATCTGAGTGACTTGAAAGTGGATATCCATTTTTCCATTTAACAGCCCAGCCAGTACATATAAGTCTATTTAGATCAGTATGTTTAAAAACTATATTGAGCGGTTTAATTACTATACCATTTTTGCTCATATCTTTGTTTAAAGGTGTATAAAAGCCAAGTGGTTCGTAGTTCTCCTCGTATATCTTATTAAACACATATATTTTTTTATGAACGAATATGGCTCTACGTATCTTTGAATATGAGAATAAGGCTGTAAGCTCCTGAGATGTTCCGAGGGTTCTTCCACCAATAATTAGATACCCGGTTTCCTCCAATTTTTTCTTGGCTTCTTCAAGTATATTCCTATATATTTCGGTTCTACTAGGAAATATATAGGATGGATGTCCATATGTCGCTTCGATTATAAGTATATTTGATTTTAATATTGGAGGAGGTTTAAGTATAAGTCTTGGTTCGATATTTATATCACCAGTATAGATGATATCAATATCATCTGATATACTAGTTTGAATACTTCCTGCACAGTGTCCCGAAGGAGTAAATTTGAAATGAAGGCCGATAAATTCATGTTCACTTAAGTCTTCTACACCGATTATACTTGGATTATTTATACCATAAATTTTTTCTAATATGTGCTTAGAAGTCTTACTCATCACTATTAAAGTACCTTTAAGCTTATTAATTATTTTAGAATTAAAATGATCACTATGCAAATGTGAGAAAATTATTATATCGGGTTTATTACTAGGCATGCCTATGAGGTCAAAGTATATTTTCTTTCCCTTATATATTAACAATATTCCCTTATCATATTTTACATCAATTTTGTTCAAATACTTCAACCTATAACTTGGATAATAAATGACTGAAATTGAAATAAAATAGAGAAATATAAATTTAATTAGTTACAACATAATATACTTTCTTTCCATTTTCTTCCTTTATGGATAGGCTTCCTTCTTCGACTAAAGCCGCTATAGCAGCTTTAAAATACCATTTTCCTACATTTATGCCGTACCATTCAATAAATTTCTTAATTATCTCATCATAACTCCAAAACTTTTTTTCTTTCCCTTCTTCTCTAAGCATCCTTCTTAAGAACTGTGTTGTATCTTCAAGTCTAGTCCATGGATATTGATACCATATCCATTCCTTTACTTCATCTATATAAAAATCTGGTTTTATTTCACATGTCTTGGGGATCCACTGCATCGTAGCTATCCTAATCTCCGCAGGATTCCAGTTTTTTTCAATAAACTTTCTTGCAGTTATTATAGATTTACCTGTGTCAGCTATATCGTCAACTATCAATATTTTTCTCCCGCTCATATCTATTTTATACGCAAACTTTAGGACGGCTTTTCCACTTGATATGGCAGCTTCGGTCCAATGTTGACTCTGAATGGATAAAAGATTTTCTATTCCAAGAAAATCGCAAAGAAGTCTTGCAGGAGCGTATCCACCTCTTGCAATGGCTACTATTACATCTGGTCTATATTTAGATTCCTTAATTTTTTCAGCAAGCTTTCTACACCATTCTGTAACCTCGTCCCAGGAAACAAGTTTGGTATTAACCTTAACCATATATCCCTATATAATTATTGGAGAAGAGACATATAAATATTCTAATAGATTTATGGTATTATATTTTAAACAATTATGTTAATGTTAAATATATTACATCGGGTTAAAGCATTATGAAGATACTAAAAACCTTTCTTAAAACAAACATAGATATTATACTGAATTCAGAGATAATAAATAGTGACAATACCTTTTATTTAAAAATAGATGGATATATGGTTTCAGATATAAGGGTGCTTGCTAGAATTACTGAGATATCTGTGAAAGACAAGTACAGAGATCTTTATGTAGATGACGATACTGGAAAAATAATTGTAAGAATATGGAGTGAAAAATATGATATGATGAAAGACCTGGATGTAAACGACTATATAGATGTTTTGGGAAGAATAAGATTTTTTAAAGATATACGCTATATCGATCCATTCATCATAATAAAAGTAAATGATATGAGGATGATTAGGATAAGGAAAAAAGAAATAAAATTATTAAAAATACTTCTATCGAAAAACATATTATAGCTATATAAAGTCGTAAAGACTTAAAATAAGAGTAGTTAAAGTTAATTGATAAAGTAATTACTTTTTAATCATTAAATCTATAAAATATTGTTTAAATAATTTAAGTGATGATAAAATATGAATAGAAAAAAATATGTTGAGAAAGATATTACTAGCTTTTTTAAATCATATAGGGAGATTTCTAAGTCATCGAAAAAACCTATTAGAGTGGATGAGAATATTATTTCTAAGATAAAAGATTTTCTTAGAGAGAGGGGAGAGGTTACTAAAACTGAGCTCTATAAATGGTCTAAGAAAAATCAGATCTTGCCTTCATATTTATATTATTCAATAAATCAATTAATCGAATCTAATATTATCAAAAAGTATTTTGATTCAAGATATGAAGATATAGTCTATAAATATGTTTCCGAGTGATTTAATTGAGCCGGGAATATATTGAGGTAGAAGGTCTGGAGGATTTTATGAGAGTTGCTGAAAAAGTTGAGGTAATTTTAAGGCTTGATCCATTCATAATTATAAATTATTATGGGACAATCTTTTATCTAAATTTGTCTAATTTATCTCCAGAAAATGTTAGGAAGATACTTACATGGCTTAAGGGAAAGCTTATAAATATAAAAAGTATAGATTCATATAAAAGCTTGAGAGACTTTTATGAAAAGAATATTGGAAGATAAGCTTTATATGTATATTTAAGTTATATTTTAAGGAGGGATAACGGCTTTGTATCACTACGACTATAATGAGTTTTTGATTGCAAGTTGGATTATGAATGCTCTTGAAGAGCATATGCCATTACTTAGTGATGCCGAGAGCAGTATTATGACCGGAGTGGCTGTAAATGATTTTCATAATTATTTAAAGACTAAGAAGGGTTTGATAGGGGAATTTGGATCAGATTTCAAGTTGAAAAAAATTTTGGATAAAGTTATTCGAGAGAGGCCATGGGAGATTAGAAACATAATAAATGATTGGATTGAACCATGGATTATAAAATGGAGACAACGTGTTAAGATTGTTTGGGATAGAGATGAAAGTCTAGCTGAAGGGGAAAAACTATTTCTATCTACAGAGGATATATGGAATAATTTTTCTAAAAAAGACTTTTTAAAGGAATTTATTATAGGATCACTTATAAGAATCGGAGAATATTGCTTTACAAATCTTGTTGCTGAAAGTATTTTGAGAAAGGAGATATCCAAATATATGAGATATATGAGGGATGGATCTATGCTATTAGATTTTTTAGAGAGAAATCCTCTTACTCTTCTTAATGACGCGATCCGAGATGTTAGTTTTATAAAGAATTTTAAGGGGCAAACGGTCGTTATGAAGGTTGATAAAAAATTGTTTAAGATGCCGGTTAAAAGGGTCGCTGAGCGTCCTAAAAGAGATAAATCGTGGATTAAAAGATGGAGATTTTTTAATATCTTCTACCAATAATATGGATATTTATATGAAAGTTAGAATCGGTGGATGGAAAGAAGTATCCCTTGTAGATGTACTGGAAAGTACATCCTTTTCGGTTTGGTTTAACTATTGTAATTTTAACTGCCCATGGTGTTCTAACATATCTCTAGCTAGGAATATTAGTGGAAGGACCGTTGATACATCTGACATTATTAAGGCATTTTCCCTTTCAAAGGATTTAGTTGAATATTTTCATGTGACAGGTGGCGAACCTACGTTACAGCCCAAACCATTGAAGGAACTATTTCTGAGAATAAAAAATGAATTTTATGTATTTAACAGCCTAGATACCAATGGATCTAATCCTTCAATTCTAAAAGACATAATAAAGCTTATAGATCATTTAGCCATAGACATAAAAACCCCACTAAATGATTTATATAAATTTTCTAAGATAACTGGTGTACCATTAAATTTATCCAAAATTTTTATTGAAAGAATTAAGAAAAGCCTTATATTAAGTCTTAACGTTGATTTCCTAGAGCTGAGAACCACCATAATTCCCGGAATTATCAATGTAAATGATGTAAAGCAGATAGGTGTTGATATAAAAGAGATTGCTGAAAAATTCGAAGGAAATAGAATTGTATATATACTACAGCAATATGTTCCCTATGCTTCTATAATAAACAAATATTATAGAAATTTAAGCAGAACGAGTATTTCTTTTCTCAAAAAATTGGGAGAAGTATTGGTATATGAATTACCAGATAACATCGAAATATACATTAGGACTCTTGAAGAGGGGGCTAAAAAAATATCCGAATAATTTTAGAATGATCATCATATAATCTCTAAGAAGCTTCTTTTATCAAAATTGTAACATATTATCATGAAGATTCATATACATTGTAATGTTCCTACTATGAGTTAAGGATAGTAGAAATAAGTCTACCACGTAAATCTATAGATGTGCATTCATTAATTTTTACATAGATATTTTTTCCTAAATATTTCTTACTAAAAATATCTTCTATGATAACTTGTTTATAATTAAAAGTTCTGGCTAAAATAGATTTATGGCGAATATTTATTCCAGTTACTAATACTCTCATTTTCTTATTTAGAAGCATTTTATTCCTAATATATGCTATCTCCAGACATTTTTTAATAGCAATTTTAGACCGTTTTTTCTTTTCCTTTTCTGATATCTGGGTGAAAAGAGAGGCTCTAGTAAATGGTCTTAGAGAATATCTTGCAACATGAGCTTTATCTGGTTTAATTTTCTCTATCAATTTCAATGTATTGTTAAAGGCGTCCCATGTCTCTCCAGGAAAACCTACGATTATGTCTGTAGTAATATTTATGAATGGATATTTTTTTCTAAATTTTTCTACAAGATATATATATTCTTCCGGAGTATATTTTCTATTCATTTTTCTAAGAATTTCTTCGTCGCCGGATTGACATGGTATATGAATATATTTATAGATTCTCTGATCAGAGTATATTTCTATAAGGTCGTCCAATATTTCTAGTGTTTTTGAGGGCTCCATCATTCCTATTCTTATCTTAAAGTCTCCCTTAATTTTCAGTATTTCCTCAAGTAAATCTATTAGTGATAGCTTTAAATCATATCCATAGGATGCTACATCTTGTCCAGTTAAATATATCTCCTTTACACCTTTTTTTACAGCATCTTTAATTTTATTTACAATTACTTTTATTGGATAACTTTTCAAAATCGGTCTAGCAATTTTCCCAGCGCAAAACGTACAATTTCCTAGACATCCGGAACATATAGGAACTATATATCTAATTCCACCACCGTATTCTGGTAGTATCGTTCTCTTAACAGTAGTAATATCTGCTAAATTCTTTTTACTGGCTATTACTTCTCCAATTTTTTCAATGTTATCTGGTATAAGGATATTTGCCTTTACAGTATTTAATATCATGTATGGTCTTATTGCAGCTAGACATCCGCCAACAATTACATGGAAACCATATTTTTGTCTTTTTCTCTCTATTTCTTTAAGTCTTTCTAAAATATGATTTTCTGTCTTTTTCCGAACGGCACATGTATTTATAAATACTAAATTAACATTATTGATATTATTGACTATCTTATATCCCATTTTCTTCAATTTTCCTTTAATTATCTCTGATTCACTTTTATTTAGCCAGCATCCATAGGTTTCAATATATGCCCTAATTGTTACTCCCTCTATATCATAAAATAAATACTTAAATATCTGTGATAAATATTATGTAGAAGTCAGATTTATCTAATTTTAGGTTTGAGACGATGCATGGAAAAAAATATTTACTACTGATACTATCTATACTGATTTTCAACGTCACATTATTTTTTCAAATATATTCCTTGCCTAAAGAAAACATTGAGATTAGATCCAATATATTTGTGAGAGGTGGATATATACTTGTTAGAAATGATGTATTGTTTAGTGGCAATGTTTTAAGTAAGTTGACATATAGTTTTGGAGGAGTTATTAAAGAAAATTTGTTATACATCGGTGTATTTCATGGATCTCTTGAAATGAATTTCACAAGGGATAATAATGAAGTAAAGATATTTAATCCAGAATTATATAAAAATATATCTATTTACATGATCTTCTATAATATATTTAATTTGAACCGTAGGAGAGGAGAGTTTAATTTAACTATACCTCTATTATCCAAAGAAATGGATTCGGCCTTATGTCATATAATTGTGAAAAACGAGGTAGATGGAAATCTAACATTAATTAATTCTACAATGCCACTAAACTATACCTTTAATGAATGGCATGGTAATTTTATAGTTAATAACAGCCTAAATAGTTTTTCAATGCATTTTTCGATAAATTCATATAGAGGTGGATGGTTATGGCTTATATGTGAAAATGTTACTAGAGAAATAATTATCGATAATTATAATAGTGCCACCTTTATAGATCATCTAGTTATTACGAACATAGGAAATGTTAGATCCTCTAGAGTTGTTCTAAAACTTCCTCCAAATGCTGTTTTAAAAAACATTAAGGGAGTTATAGGCGAATATCATGAGGGAAGAGGATATGGAAAATATAGTATTTCAAGGACAAATGTAAGCTTAAATATCGAGCTCTACTTATATTCGCCTCCACATAGAGGTGAGAAAGCATATATAGATATAACTTACACTTTGCCTCTCAATGAAAGTAATGGAAAAAGTTTATTAGATGTATTTTATAATCCAAATATTTTTGTAAAGTCATCAAGGATAATTATAAAGGCTCTGGGAAGGATTGATATAAAGGAGTATAATAAGCTAAATAAATATGCTAAAAATGGGTATGAGATGATAGAATTTTTAAATAAGATACCTTTATGTAATGATATACCGTTAACTACTTCTATTTACTTTAATGTTGAGATAAATCAGTTCTATAAATATTGGAGATATATAAACCTAACAATTATAGCCATCATAGCTATTTCAATAATATATATTGGACAGAGATCTATTGGAAAGAAAGTAAAAAGGGTAGAGAGGAAGATTGTGAAGGCAGAAGCGTTACCATCCATGCAGAAACTTCATGATGAATATATAGAGAAAGTAGAAATGTTAGAAAGACTACTAGATTTACGGAGAAAATACTTTAGAAGGAAGATTTCCAAATACATCTATCGACAAGGATTAAAAAGATATAGAAGTCAGGTAGAGAATATTGATAAAAAGATAAATAAGTATGAAAAAATATTGATTTCCCAAGCTTCAATATATAGGGAGCTTATAGAGGATATTTCAAATGGATTTAGGGAATTAAACGAGAAGATCGAGGAAATTATAAAGGTTGAGCAAGATAAGAGATTGGGGCGACTTACATCAAAAGAATATGTTGATCGAATCACTATGTTAGAAGAGGAATATGATAAATTAAAGACAAAACTTCTTGATAAAATATCAGATCTTAGCGAAGAATAGCAATATATTCTAAATGATAATAATTTATACCAAAGAACAATACCATAGGATTCTATATAGAAAAAGATAATTTTAATTTAAAGTACAACCACCTTAACATATTTTGACGCATTTTCTTCAAATCGTTTTGCATCATTTATACTTCCAACTATAACACCATAATGCATTGGAATAGCGATCTTAGGTTTTATAGCTTTTACAGCTTCTACAGCCTCTTCAGCTGTCATAACATATGTTCCGCTAACTGGAAGCAGTGCTATGTCGATGTTTTGAAATTCTCTCATTTCCGGTATGAAGTCAGTGTCACCTGCATGATATACTCTGACGTCATCGATACTTACAATGACGCCAATACCTTTGTAATTTTTAGGATGGAAACGTTTCCCAATATTATAGGCTGGAACAGCTTCCACAACAATGTTATCTATTGATGTACTTTCACCTGGATTTAATAATCTAATATCTTTTAAACCAAGTTTTCTTGCTTGGCTACTACAATTTACCGCAGCCACTAGAATAGTGCTGGGTTTGATTATTCTTTTAATATCATTTTCGCTGAAATGGTCATAATGATTGTGAGTTGTGATAATTACATCGGCTTTATCTAAATTATTTTTTAGTTTAAATGGATCAATGTAGATGATTTTGTCGTCAGTAATTTTAAAACCAGCATGACCTAAATAGTATATTTTTAATCCCTTATATTCAAACATTTTCTCACCAATAAACAATAGAATTTACACTAAAATAACTTTTATCCTTTATTTTCATTTTTTCTTCACCAGATTGATATCATTAAAATATTTATATATATTGAACGTAAATTTTATATATAACTTTTTATAAATATTTATATGGTAATGTCGGTTAGAGGTGATCACTATGAACGTGATCCCAATGATACTGACATTACCATATAAGAAAGGACCACCTACACCTGAATAACTATTTCCTTTAATAAAAGATACGGTATTTTTTTCCTACCCCTTCTCCAAAAACCAATTATTTTATTTTTTTCCAAAAATTTAAGATCTTTATCTACATTTGATACTGATCTTCTGATTTTTCTCGCCAAATCGCTTATTGAATCTACTCCATTTGAAATCTCTTCTAAAATATTTATCATCTTTGTTGAGAGTAAACGTCTAGCAGTTTTATTTGAAATTTTCTCTTCAAATAAATAAAAAGTTTCTCCATCTTCTTCATATTCCATATACGCATTTTTAAGCGAGATAAGTTCCATATATATATCAAACATTGCCGAAGATTTTTTTACTGCTTTTTCCAATTTTCCTACTTTACCATATTTTTCCTCAATTTTTCTTATTCTATCTAACATTTCCTCAGGTAAAAGTTTTCTTCTAATCTTAATAATCATCACTTTTCATCTTTATACTAATAGTATAAAAATCTTATTATAGCAATTCGATATCTATATTTTAGGGGTTTCTATGAATGTTCCTCTAAATAGGATCGATGATTATATATGGGAGATTCCTAAATCCTACAATTCTAAAATGAAGGTTCCTGGAAGAATTTATGCAGACCAGATATTGTTGGAGAAAATGAAGTCTGATTTAACATTGCATCAAGTAGTAAATGTAGCTCAACTACCTGGGATATATAAATATTCCATAGCACTTCCAGATGCTCATCAAGGATATGGTTTTCCAATAGGAGGTGTGGCGGCGTTTGATGCAAATGAAGGAGTTATTTCTCCCGGTGGAGTTGGCTATGATATTAATTGTGGAGTAAGACTTGTCAGAACAGATCTAATGATTGAAGATGTTAGACCGTTGATTAAGACATTAGTTTCTACGTTATATAATTTTGTTCCCTCTGGACTAGGATCTAGAGGTAAATTATCTTTATCTATATCCGAGTTAAACAGAGTTCTCGATGAAGGAGTTGAATGGGCTATTGAGAGAGGTTACGGATGGAGCGAGGATGCAGAGCATTGCGAGGAAGGAGGTAGCATGGATTCAGCTGATTCTAATAAAGTTTCTGAGAGAGCAAAGGCTAGAGGTAGAGGTCAGCTAGGAACTCTTGGAAGCGGAAATCATTTTCTTGAGATACAAGTTGTAGATAAAATATATAACCCTTCTATCGCAAAGAGATTTGGAATAGATAGGGTGGGACAGATAACTGTTATGATACATACTGGAAGTAGAGGTTTAGGGCATCAAGTATGTAGCGATTACTTAAAGGTTATGGAGAGAGCTGTCCATAAATATCATCTACCACTACCTGATAGGGAGTTGGTAAGTACTCCTGCAAATAGTAGAGAGGCTGAAGAATACTTTGCGGCGATGTCTGCAGCAGCGAATTTTGCTTGGACTAATAGACAACTTATATTACATTGGGTTAGAGAAGCTTTTGAAAAAGTTTTTAAGAAATCTGCTGATGAACTTGGAATGAGACTTGTATATGATGTTGCACATAATATTGCAAAGCTTGAGGAACATAGCGTAAATGGTAGAAGGGTAAAGGTTTATGTACATAGGAAGGGTGCTACAAGGGCTTTTCCGAGAGGGCATTTAGCTATACCTAAAGACTATAGAGATTTAGGTCAACCAGTATTGATTCCTGGGTCTATGGGAACAGCAAGCTATGTTTTAGTTGGTACACCTAAGAGTATGGAAATAAGTTTTGGATCGACGGCGCATGGAGCTGGAAGAATGTTAAGCAGAGCTAGGGCGGTTAGACAATATAGAGCTGGGGATATACTTAAAAGTTTAGAAAAAAGAGGTATTAGTGTTAGAGCTGCTAGTATGAGAGTTGTTGCTGAGGAAGCTCCGGGAGCATATAAGGATGTTGATAGAGTTGTAGAGGTAAGCCATAGAGTTGGTATAGCTTTGAAAGTTGCTAGACTGGTTCCTATTGGTGTGACGAAGGGTTAAGAATACTTACAATATTTTCAGCAATTTCTATAAATATTTTTGATATTTCTGAGTTCTTATTTTTTATTAGTACTGGTATGCCTATATCTCCGCTTAAACTTATTTCGGGACTTATTGGTATTGAACCAAGGAATCTTATTTTCATTTTTTCTGCAAGCATTTTACCTCCATTTTTCCCAAATAAATAATATTTTTCTCCGCATTTTGGGCATTGAAAATATGACATATTTTCTATTACTCCTAGTATTGGTATATTCAATTTTTTACTAAATGTTACCGCCTTTTTAACTACATGTTCTGATACCTGTGAAGGTATAGTGACAATAATTGAACCATCAATATCTGGGATATTTTGTGCAATGCTTAATGCTTCA
This sequence comes from uncultured Thermoproteales archaeon, assembly GCA_964550975.1. Classification (GTDB taxonomy): domain Archaea; phylum Thermoproteota; class Thermoprotei; order Thermofilales; family B9-G17; genus CAZKAY01. Next base: position 17,061 of record CAZKAY010000027.1, read on the forward strand.
TCTCCAGTTCCTGGAGGCAGGTCTATCAAGAGTATATCTTTTTCATTCCAATATACATCTCCTAAAAACTGCATTATAGCTTTTGTCTTCAACGGACCTCGCCATATTATTGGCATTTCTTCACTCGGTATAAGAAAATCTAATGAGACTATATCTATACCCCATTTTCTCACCGGAATTATTCCTTTCTCATTTCCACCAAGTTTTTCTCCAACTATTCCAAACATTTTTGGAATTGAAGGCCCATGTAAATCTGCGTCTAGAATGGCTACACTATACTTTTTAAAGGAAAATGCTGTGGCAAGATTTACAGTAACCATGCTTTTTCCAACGCCACCCTTACCGCTCATAACAATTATCTTATATTTTATATTCTTCATATTTTCTTTAATTTTTTCTAATAGTTTTTTATACTGGGTTAACATTTTCTCCAATTGTTTCCCCTCTCTCTATTCTTTCTATAAGAGAATAGATATTTCTATTAAGATACTTTTTATCCAATTCAACTATTTTAAAGGGCTTGGACAAGTTATCAGTATAAAAGAGTAGGAAGAGTTTTTCCCTATTATCTATACGGGTCTTCCAAGCCTCTACTATTTTATCAACTTTTTCAGGAATATTATATTCAAAGCATTTTATCTCACATAATTTCGATATAACATCTACTATACTTATCTTTAAAGGACATAATTTTTTGTCAAGAATATTTCCATGAGTATTCAGCAAAAACTTTTTTTCCTCCCTTTCTATCAATTCTTCTATTCTTCCTCCTACAATTATAAATACTTGAGGACTTATCATAATACTATGCATTGATGGAAAAGTCTCGCTGCATTTTATAAAAAATGTTTTAAATAAGGGCATTCAATCCCCTATTCTTCTACAGGTATGCCGAATTTAAGTGAAGCCATTTTATGGTCTTCATAACTATATCTATTTAAATCAATTATACCTTCATATGCATTTCTATATATAGGATTTTCGAGAAGTTTTCTTAATTTTCTCCTATACTTTATTTGAGCCAGTTTTACGCCACTTATTTTCTCCCATTTCTTAATAGGTATACCATAAACTTTTTGCACGCGGTCTCTATATAATTCAGGAAGTACGTTGAATGAGCAGAATGGAATTAATCTTCCATCAGGAGATATATAATGTATACTACACCTCTGTACTCTAGCTACATCATGGTTATATCTATCTTGAAAATGCATCATACCTAAGAACAAAGTTTCATAATGAAATTCTCCTAAAGCATCATAATCATGTTTAATAAATATCTTATATAATAGTCCAAGAAGTTTTCTCTTACTTTTAAATCGACTTGGAACCTTACCCCAATTTATGAATCCATTAATTTTCGCTAATATCTTTAGCATAACATAATATTTACTCTTCTCTCTCTCTATTTCATTGGCTTTTTCTTCCAAATAACCGAGGAAACTTCTAACGTCTATGAAATCAGTTATAGGTATCAGTTTATCTCCATCTTTAAAAATATATGTTGCAGCTCCACATGCGAAATGGGTTGTAAAAGCCAGCTGAGCTTTACCTGTAATAGCTTCGATGAAATGAGAAACTGGATATACTGATGGTACCGGATACCACGCATCTCTATATATCTCTCCATCCGTTTGTTTTTCTATCAATATAATTGCTTCAGGTATAGTTATTCTTTCTTTTAATCTATCTTTTCTAGGAACTCTGCCTGTAATAGATACTGGCTGAATATTTAATCCTCTAACTATATCCATATGTTTAGCAGCAAATTTTATCATCAATCCAAGTTCATGGTCATTATGTCCTCTAATAAGTGTTGGAACCAATACTATTCCAAGATGAGCCTTTCTACAATTTTCAAGAATTAGAGGGATTTCCCAATGATTTTTAGGATTAGTATATGGTGTAACTCCGTCAAAACTTACATATAATACATTTGTTCCGGCTTGCCTAAGCTTTACAGCTAGATCAGGGTTAAAAGCAAGTTTTATTCCAGTAGTATTCACCTGTACATGTCTTATTCTAAATTCTTTAATTAACTTTATAATATCAATTATATCTTTTCTTAATAATGGTTCTCCGCCAGTAATCTGTACAGCTTTAACATTAACAGGTATAATTTTTGTTAAAGAATGAATCATATATCTTATGTGTTCTAATGTGGGTTCATATACATAGCCAGCCTTAGAGGCGAAGAAGAAGCAATACCAGCAACTTAAATCACATCTATTTGTAGCCACTAAATTAACTAAGGCAGAATGAGACTTATGTCTACCACATAAACCACAATTAAATGGACAGAGCTGCATTAAAGGTACTTGTGGATTATATACGCCTTTTCCATCATATTGCATAGTTCTAAATCTATAATATAAGTCTGCATCCCCCCAGTAAATTTCTTCTATTTCTCCATGATTTGGACAAATTTTTCTAATCCAAATCTTTTTATCTCTCTCAAAGATCAAACCTATAAGAAGTGTGAAACAATCTGGACATATTGAAAATGTATATGCAATAAATTTTTCATTTTCCCTAAGTTTAGGTCTCTTACTGAAATCTATAGAGTAATCTATACCTGGCTTAGGAAGTAGTTTAAGCCTAATCTTTTCTCCTATTGTCCTAAAAATCTCTTCATCTGCATTCAATAATTTTTCATATTCTACTCTTAACTCTTCCTCCTTGATCAACGTTTTCTCCAAAAAATCACCAACATTCTATTCTACAAATCCCTTATTTTTAAATCCCTTATATAAGCTTTGAGACCAATTAGAGACCATTTAATATTTGCAATCCATATATAGGCTAAACCTATATATGAATTCCTAAAAAGTTTCAAATGCCCATATTTTATGTTCCGTGTAACTCAATTAAAAATTGATAATACTTTTTGGTAAGTTGACATAGAAGGTTCGACTATTTATTAGGCCAGTTTAGTAATTTTTCTCTTGTATTTATGAATACAGCAAAATTTCTTTAGTTTGAAATCAATCAACTTCCCCAAACTTATCGATTTATCCTGAAGCAAAGAGATCATTATATGCCCTCATTAAAATTTGGAATATAGCTATATAAAATGTTGACATTGAAATTGATATTGTGACAAGGGCTGACTACGTGACTAAAAACTTATTGAAGTTATGGAAGGCAGATGGAACTGGAATATAGTTTGGCTTAGAGACTGCTGGTGAAAAATCTTACAAGTTATCAGAAAAAGAATTATGGACTTATAAACTGCTGGGAAGTTAAACTTTGAATCACTTCATTAAAGATTGCCCGGAAGTTCAAGTTTAACTAAGACGAAGGCTCGGAGCTATTAAGAAGGATAAAAACAAATACCTTTCCAGAGAAAACTTCAATAAACGTCTATCAAATATAATAATTAAAAGAAAGTAGCTTTTTTATTTTCTACTTGATAATAGTATTCGACCGATATAAACTGGAAGGAGGATATCATAATTTTACGATTGAAAACAACATATTGATATCTTAATCTTTTTAGTTTCTCAAGCTTTTTCGATAAATATGGGTGTTACTGAAATCTTTACTCTACTAACATCAACTGTATTATCTTTAACCATTATAGGATTGTTTTTCGCATCAACTCGTGTTACAATATGTATAATCCTAACCTTTGAAGAATCTATTATACTTGAAAGATCTACAGTTACTTCATCACTACTCCAAGCAACATAGATAGTTTTTCCACTAACATCTATCCTAAACAATCTCACATCTTCCTCAACATTTATTTCTCTTATATCGTCAAATCCATTCATATAATACTGTAATATGAAATATGTATAGTATGCAGGAGTTGGTCTACCATTGACGTCAAGTAATGGTATAAGTCTAAATGGACCGTCCCAGAAGGAGTCTTCACTAGCTATCCAGTTCCATTGAAATCTTTCTACACCTAAAGCATACGACAATACATGCATTTTAACAACAAATTCAGCATGTTCTTTAAAAGTAAATTCGCCGAACAGAGGATCCCCTGCTCTCGATGTAATATCACCTTTAAGACGTTTAAAGGGCCCTCCCGACTCAACAACCCATATAGGTTTATAATACCCTAAATTTTTCATCTTATACATTATCCATTTAATCTTTCCTTCCGTAAAACAAATCTTTGGATCTTGGAGATGTATATCGACAATATCAAAGTAATTTCTCCCTTTATCAAGAATATATTCTATATCTGCCTTCAATTGTCTAAACTCCGTGAGACTTTCAAGTTGTTCTCGACTAAAATTTATACTATGAAAAATACCTCCATCGGAGTCATTAATAAATCCATCTACAAATGCTATTAGCCTAACCTTATCAGATGCAAATCCACACAATATTATCCTAGCATTTGGTATAACTTCCTTTATAACCTCACTGGATGCTTTCAATAAATTAACATATCGTTTGGCATTAGCAGGCTCATCGGGAGTTGAGTCACCCCTATCATACCAGAAGGTAGGCCACTCCTCTAAAATATGCCAGTTCCTAACAGGAGCCTTCAAACCATCCATATCATCTATGCCATCATTATCATATCTTTCAGCCATAGCTCTAAGAAAGTTTTTCCAAGCCTTAATATCATTAGGATAATCGCATACACCGAGTCTTCCCTTCTTATATTGTGAGAAACTCCACGGTGTAGCCCAAGGACTAACAGGCATAATAGTTAATGTTGGTTCAAACCCCATCTCCTGGGTCTTTTTAATGATTTCATCAACACTCTTCCAATTGTAATTACCACGAGTAGGTTCAACTACACCCCATACTACGATGGGGGACATTGAAATCCATCCAGCACCCGACTTTGACATATCATTAATATACTTATCTACTGGATGATTTATACCAAATCTGATATCCTTAATTTTCTCCCGAGAAAATTTCTGCCAAAAACCTCTATTTCTAGCACGTCTAAGGAGGAAAATTGAAGTAACAATAATGGAGAGAATCAATATAAGCAATATTATAACTTTTTTCATAACCATCCCATATCATACAAAATATTACATATTTTAACTTTATTTCTTAAATTATTATGGGAATTAGGTTAAAATAATCATAGATTTGTTATAAAGGATGAATTTAAATTATAGCTATGTTTGAAGGACTTGTACTAATATCTTTTTCTAACTATTGTAATCTATCTGCAATATTTAACAATAAACTTTATACTTTAATTATTCATTTATTATAGAGTGAGTGATG
>CAZKAY010000028.1:0-22226 GCA_964550975.1 uncultured Thermoproteales archaeon
CTATTGTTAGAAAACTATTAAAGTTTGTGTTCTAATTATATATCTGGGATTATGTGGATTTTTCTTAGACCTGATGCAAAGGCTGTATGGAGGAATAATGAGGTAGTTAAGAGGCTTTCATGGTATAAAATGGTTATGGAAGATAGGATGCCTGCTAAATATAGAATTGTTAAGAGAATACCCTTAGAGGAGAATATAGATGGGTTAGATTTAAGTGAATTATGGAATATACATTCTTCTCTTCAAAAAGAGTTTAGGAGGATTTTTTATAAAATTCGGGGTGGGGAAATCGACCTAGATGAGCTGGGTATTCCGGATAAAAGTTTTCTTGATCTAAAGATAGAAATTGTATATAGGATGCTGTCTAACTGTATTCTATGTGAACGAAGATGTAAAGTAGATAGGTTAAGGGGGGAGAAAGGTGTATGTGGGCTTGATAATGTTAGTAGGGTTTCAACATATTTTCATCATTTAGGTGAGGAGGCTCCATTAATACCTTCTGGTACAATATTTTTTTCTGGATGTAGTTTTAAATGCGTTTTCTGTCAAAACTGGGATATATCACAGTATCCAGAGGTTGGTGAAATAGTCTCACCTAAAAAACTTGCAGAAATATCGATAAAGTTGCGTAGAAGTGGTGCAAAAAACATAAATTATGTGGGTGGAAATCCGGATCAACATTTACATACAATTGTAGAGTCTCTAAAATATATGGATATAAATGTACCATTGCTATGGAATAGTAATTTCTATCTAAGTAATGAATCGATGAACATATTGATTGATTTAATAGATATATGGCTTCCAGACTTTAAATACGGTAATGATAGATGTGCATTAAGGTTATCATCGATACCGAGATACTTTGAAGTTATTACAAGAAATTTTAAGATGATTTGTGGAGGGGAGGATATAATCATAAGGCATCTAGTATTACCAAATCATATTGAATGCTGTACTAAACCAATTCTTAAATGGATTTCTGAAAACTGTCCAAGAGCACTGGTAAACATAATGGATCAATATAGGCCAGAATATCTTGTAGCAAGATATCCTGAAAAATGGTCTAATATTGCTAGAAGGCTATATATTAATGAAATTAATGAAGCGTATTATATTGCTGAGAAATATGGAATATGTTTTAAACCAGTTTCCTAAGATGAAATACATATGACTATAAATAGTGGAGAATTTTTACTGAAACATGGATATGATTTCTATCAATTTATTGAGAAGCCTATTAAACCAAGGTATTCAGATAAAACCTTTAAGGATATTGTTCCAAAACTCGTTGAGGGTGAGGGATGGGTAAAGAGAATAGCAGGTAAAAAACTATATGATCATCAATATAAGGCATATATGTATCTATCTAAAGGATGTAATATTGTATTGAAGTCTGGTACTGGTTCGGGTAAAACTGAGGCATGGCTTCTCTATACGTTTAAGCATAATATTCCTTCACTCGCAGTATATCCTACACTTGCATTGGCAAATGATCAGATAAATAGGATTAAAAATTATTGTAGGGTTCTTGGATTAAAGGTTGAGCAGATAGATGCTAAGACTAAGGAAGTACTATGGAAAAACGGTTTAAGGACTAGCGATATTAGGCGGAGACTTGGATCAGCTAATATAGTTATTACTAACCCGGCTTTTCTAATGATGGATTTAAAGAGATGGGCTATTGATCCAAGAAAATCTGTTCTAAGAGAGTTTTTTAGAAATGTTGGGTTAATCGTTTTTGATGAACTGGATTTCTATGGTCCGCGTGAAATAGCTCTTTTACTTGCGATAATCTCTATTCTACAGGATATATGTGAGAAGAATTTTCAGATAGCTGTGATGACAGCGACTCTGGGAAATCCTAGAGACCTAGCAAACTATTTGTCTAAAGTAAATTCTAGAAAATCCATTATAATTGAGGGTAGACCGTTTAAGGTTAAAAATATCGGATACATAGTTTTAGGTAAGAATTTAAGGAGAATATGGAGTTATACTAGGAGATTCAGAGAAATATTTCTTAGAGAGAATGTAGGTAATGATGTTAGGAAGGCTTTAGAAGACTATGATGTTTTTAAGGAAAATGTTTTCAAGATTCTTGAGATAGCTAGAAGTATTGGTATAGATGTCCCTAAAATAGAGTTTGATATAACTGAATTATTACAGCAATATGTCTATGATAAGGGATTAACAATAGTATTTACCAATAGTATTGCGATGGCTGAACAGTTTTCCCGGCGGCTTAAAAACATTTTAGATAATTCTCTTAGAGATAGTGTTGCAGCTCATCATCATCTAATTTCAAAGTCTTTGAGGGAGAAGATTGAGGAGGGGGCTAGAAATGGTTATATAAAAATAATTTTTTCACCTAGAACTTTATCTCAAGGTATAGATATTGGTAGAGTTGTTAGAATAGTACATTTAGGTTTACCTGAAGATGTTAGAGAGTTTCATCAGAGGGAGGGTAGAAAGGGGAGGAGGGAGGAAATAGCTTTTACAGAGTCTATAATAATTCCATTTTCAAAATGGGATAGAGAATTGTTATCCAGAGGATTAGATGAATTTATCAGTTGGCTTAAGCTTCCCCTAGAACAGGTTATTGTAAATGAGGATAATAAATATATAATGTTGTTTAAATCTCTATTTCATTTTATTTCGTCTAGACATGGTAAATTTAAGATTAGCGATGAGGAGTATAGGTTTTTAAAAAACTTTGGTATGGTTGAGGGATTAGATTTATCTAAGAGGGGTAAGAGGACATGGCTTAACTTAAATTTCTATGAATATTCGCCCCCCTATGGTATAAAGAGGATTCGAATATTTGGTGATAGTGAAAAATATTTGGAGGATATTTCTCACTGTGATTTGGTTGAAAAATTTCAGGTGGGGTGTTTTGACTATACATCTGATTCAATAGTTACTGGACATAGATTGGGTGGAAAGACTGGTAGAATAGTTGTTAGTGTTGAGGAGAAACCTATTTCCTATGGATTGATATGGAAGCATGAAGCATTATCTGAAGCATATGGGGAATATGAGAAAATTAAATCTAAATGGGGTGAAAGGGCGGCATTACTATCAGACTACAATATGGGTAGAATTTATAGCGAAGTACTATGTACTGTGAAGCCTCCTTCAAGTGGATTTGGATTGCTCTATAAATTTCCATCTAGAGTTGTATGGTATATTGTTAGTGGTAAGAGTAGAGTTGTTAGAACTGATGGTAGAACTATAGCTATAAGGGAGAGGAGACCGATAGAGGTACCTACACCTACGTATGGAATGTATAGTGACTATACTTATGGATATACCTTTGAATTGAATTCGGATGAAGATGTGAATTGGCTTAGGATAGGATTAGCATTTCTAATGGTCATTTTGAGGAAGAAATATGGTATATCGTTGGAGACTATAAAATATGATGTGTCTAAAATTGGTGAAATGAAATTGATGAACTTGCATGAACCTGATGCTGCTGGGTTACTTGAAAAACTTGATTGGGGTAGAGTGATGAAGATTGTCGATAAATATGAGGTTGAGCCTGTGGATGAGATTTTACTTCAAGCAATTGATGAAATGGCTCATCTAGATTTTATAGATTATGGATTGAGATGGGATCTCGCTAAGGAATATGCTTTAAGAGCATTAAATTATCTTGTGTTGAGGGAGAAAATATCACTTAAAATTGGAGATGAATTAGTATATGTAAATAAGCCTTCAAGAGCTCTAAAGGTATTCTCAATAGACGTCTTAAATCTACCTATACATGGGGAAAATGAGGTATCTAAATACTTTATAGGTATATTTGATGGAGAGGAATATATTGTTAAATCAGGGGTAAAGGAGTGGCATCTAGTTAGTAAGGAGAAAAATGAAGTTGAAATGAAAATAATAGACCTTATAAATAGAGATTTTACTCCTATAGTGTTTAATTATAATAGTTTAAGAAACATATTGTCTCAATTAAACCTTAAACATATATTAATATCTCTAGAAGGTCTTAGAAGTGTAAATAAATTTATCGATCTATACAACATTTCTCTGAAATATTTTAGGAGTGATCAATTATCTTTAGAGACTATTGGCTCAGCTATGAATTTAATGGAAAATGTAGATCTAAGTGGATTAAAGCTCTATTACGACGAATTCTTATCTAAGATTAAGGGGAAACCTTATAGTAAATGGTGGAGATATTCTAAATTGCTAGATAGATATGGTGAAAAATATCTTAAGGTTAGGCTCAAAATAACATATATACTATATCTATATTTTAAGTATAAAAAGCTACTTTAATTCTACTAATATCGACAAATTGGAGCTAAAGATTGCGAGTAGAATAGGTTTTAATTAATTTATATTAACTTTTGACACTACAGATATAAAGTTTATATCTTTAGATAGGCATTATATAGTACTGTGGTGGTTTAATGAAAGAAGTTATTAGGAGAAAGAATCTTTTAATTATAATAGGAATTATAGTGATAATCATAGTGGCTGCAATAGCTGTTTCTCTACAGTTTTTAATGCCTAGAAGATATAAGATAGGGGTAATAACTTTTCTATCAGATATCATGTATCAAAAGGAGGCAGAAAGATATTTGTCTCAAATATATAATGCACATAGAGATGATAGTATTAAAGGTATAGTTTTATATATAGATTGTCCAGGTGGATCTGCGTCTCCAATTGAAGCCATATATTATGCTCTTAAAGATCTTGGAAGATCTAAACCAATTGTAGCTTATGTCGGAGGTATGGCTGCATCCGGTGGATATTATATTGCTGTTAGTGCTGAATATATAATTGTTTCTCCATCAAGTATTCTAGGTAATATTGGATTAATTTCAACTCCTCCGCCTATAATAGTTCCTACAGAAAGGATATTTGAAACAGGGCCGTATAAGTTAATTGGTTTCTCTCCTCTAAGTTTTCCATTTAATATGAGTGGTTTTCTAGATAGATTTGTGGAAAACGTATATGAGGGTCGTGGAGATAAACTTAAGCTGAGTCGTGAAGAACTAATATTAGGTAAAGTATATTTTGGATATGAGGCTGTGAAGATAGGATTGGCTGACAAAGTTGGTTCAATTATAGATGCGATAAAATATATTGAAAATAAAACTGGAATAAAGAATTATGATGTAATCTTCGTTGAAAGTGGAGAAAAATTTTCCGAGAAATTTATATCAAAGGAAAACTATAGTAGGATAAGCTATGAATTTTTGTTAAAAAACTTTTCTAGACCAGGAATATATTATCTCTATATCAAAGATTATGTACCAGATATAGGTTATGAAGATCTGTATAGAGTGGATAGGAATAGCTATATAAATCCTGGTGGAAGGAAAACTATTATACTTGATCTTACACATGACAATCTTATATCTATTCTACAGGTCAATACATTACTAGCTATAATTACAGAGATGAATTATACATTAAATATTATATCGGACTTTGATACACTAAGATCCAAGGTATCTGAGGCGTCTCTAATAATTATACCTACTCCTGGAAGCAGCTATTCTGAGAAATCTATATCTGTATATAAGAATTTTGTTAAACAGGGTGGAAAAATAGTATTTCTATTCGATCCAGCATATTATTATGCATATGTAATGAACACTATTTCCTCTAAATTCGGAATAGTATTTATGGAGGGATATCTCTACGATATGCATAAAAACTACGGATATTATAGAAACATATATGTAAAATACAATGGAGATAAACTTAATATTACTAATATAGTTCTGTTTACCGCCGGGACAATTATATCAAATATAAATAGCAGTGATTTTACAACATATAATACTACATATCAATCTGTCATAGAGAAAAGAGGAATATATACCCCGATAGTTTTAAGTAAAAATATTGTAGGAATAGCTGATCAAACATTTCTCGGATCACCCTATGTATATGTGGGCGAAAACATGGCTTTCATCAGAAATTTATTAAGATACTTGCTTAGGGGTTAAAATAATTTCCTATATTTTTCAATAATCTATAAATGTAGCTAAAGTTTTCTCAATTCCTCCTTTCAATTATTTATGCTAGACTTTAGATCTATGATATATATTGACGTCCTTTACCCTTTATTGTAATATGAATGGACTAAAAATAAATATCTATAGAAGTTTAATTCAAATATGATTAGACTTGAGATACTTGGTTTATCGAATTTTCCGGAAATAAAACCTGGGGATGATTTATGTAAAATAATTATATCGGTAGCTGAGAAAAATAATATAAAATTAATGGATAAAGATATTATTGTTATAGCGCAGAAAATTGTTTCTAAGGCTGAAAATAGGATAGTTAATTTAAATAATATTAAGCCTTCTAAAAGGGCTTTAGAGCTTAGCAGAATAACTGGGAAGGATCCGAGATTCGTCGAAGTTATTTTGAGGGAATCTAAGAGAGTTATAAAGGCTGTTAGGGGACATTTAATTGTAGAGACTAAACATGGAATAGTATGTGCAAACGCAGGTATAGATAGGTCTAATGTAGCTGGTAGAAGAGATATTGTAACGCTTTTACCAGAGGATTCTGATAGAAGTGCAGATAATATTAGGCAATGTATTAAAAAATTATTGGGAATAGACGTTGCAGTAATAATATCTGATACCTATGGTAGACCTTTAAGAATGGGGCATATAGATATGGCTATAGGTGTATCGGGTATAGAGGTGTTTAAGGATTATAGAGGTACTACAGATATGTATGGATATGTTTTAAGGGTAAAGAGGATTGCATTGGCTGATGAACTTGCGTCTGCAGCAGAACTAGTTATGGGGAATGGTGCGGAAAGAATACCGGTTGTAATTATAAGAGGATTGAAATATAAGGTATCTAATAATAAGGCATCTATATTAAATATGCCTGAAAGAAAATGGCTATTTAAATAACTATCTTATCATCTATATATTCATCCATATATTCTATAAACTCTATCTTTTTATCCAGGGGGATTACAGCAGAACCAGCTACACTATGTCCATCAGCTATACCACCAACTTTTTCACTAGCATATATAAGTATATCTACAATTGGCGGAGCACTTCCGATCTTTATTTTTCTTTTCAAGATATTGGGAGCTCTACATGAAACTTTTAGCCATTCACCTTTGATCTCCATTAAACCAGGAATTTTTTTAGGCATTCTCATAAATCCAATAATATATTTATATGGATCTACAAGTTTACCCATATAGCTTATATATGAACAAAATGTTCCTAAAGCTTTTGTACCCATTCCTCCAAAAATGTTTCCAGAATCAAACCATTGGACATGCTTTGTATTGTTAAATCCTTTTCTATAAAGTATTGCAAGCATTCTCTTATTAGCCTTCATTCTTCTATCCCTCAATTCATTATAAAAATTAGTTATCCTTTCATTCAATCCTTCTAAGCATGCTTCTATACCTAGGTAGGGGCCGTCGCTATAATATCCTACTGGCCCAATGACTTGTAAAATCTTAAAATATTTATCTATATCTATATTTATTCCAATATTTTCTGCATCTTTCTTGACAAGCAAATTTATACCTCTAATTTTTCCAGGTATTTCTTTCGTGCCTATAAGTGCTATTGGTGATAAATCTATATTTGATTCATCGAGTCTTTTCATAAACATATATGTTACAGCACTTCCACTTGCGTCTCTCTCACCAGTCATTCCATGTAATTCTGGATTAATATTAAATACAAGTGGATCGGTGGATTTTGTAGGGTCGTGGTGATCCAATATTATCACGAGATTTTTAGAGGAATTTAACTTAGATATTTTATCGGCATGAGGCGAAGCTAAATCGGTATAAAAAATTATCTTATCTTTCTTCTTATGAATATATTCTAAAATTTGTGGCAAAATTTTTTCAATACATATAAGCCTAACATTATATCCTATTTTCTTTAAAGCTTTATATGCAATTGCACCAGAAGAGATCCCATCTGCATCATCATGAAATATGAGTAAAACATCCTTTGAACCATATTTCTTAAACATATTGATAGCATTATCAATGCTTTTCATAAAAGAATCTATTTCACTCATAATATATTATAGTATAAATATGATAAATATTTCTATCTTTCAGGTCCCATCCATTTTTCAATGAAATCTATAGATGTAAATTTTCTAATCAACATGTTTTTCTGAGGTTTCCCTATATTTATTGGCATTACTTCCTCCAATAATTTTTCTACAAAATGGAGTTTATAGCTCTTTTCAGCAAATATTTTAAATAAAATATCTCCCTTCTTCACATAGTCACCGATCTTTACATTTAAAAGAATTCCTGCTCCCTTATCTTTCGGAGCACCAGCAGCTCTAGCGAGATTAGCAATAGTTCTATTATCTATCCATAAAATATATCCATCTCTATCTGCAGTTACAGTTAAGACTTTATCACCTATAGGTATTTCATCTGGCATTATCTTTGGATCCCCGCCTTGGGCTTCGATAATTTCCCTAAGTTTTTTCTCAACCAATCCCTTTCTTAAAGCCTCTAATGCCTTAGCTTTTCCATTAGTTTCACCAACCATTCCGAGCAATATTCCAGCTAAACCTGTAGCTTTATCGACCAGGTCTAATGGTTTTTGGGTCATTGCAGCCTGTAAAGCTTCTCTAGCTTCTAATGCCGGTCCCATAGCATACCCTATAGGCTGGTCACCATAAGTTACTGCGCATTCTATATGCATTCCAAGCCTACCACCAATTTCTATAAAATCATTTGCAATAGAACTTGCTTCCTCAAGTGTTCTAACTTTTGTACCTCTACCCATTGGCATATCTATAACTATATGTGTTGAACCTACAGACGCCTTTTTAGCCAATATCGAGGGTATAAAGAAGGGGTCTATACCTAATGGATATTCCACTTTAATTATGAGATCATCTGCTGGAGCCATCTTTAATGCCCCACCCCAAACCATACAGCCATTTGTCCTATATACTACCTCTTTCATCTCATCTACTGAAAGATTTACTGGACATAGTACTTCAACTCTATCCGCTGTGCCTGCTGGAGATGTTATTGCACGGGAGGAAGTTTTAGGTATAATGTATCCAAGAGACGCTATTATTGGCACAACTAGTATTGTCGTCTTGTCTCCTGGAACACCGCCTAAACTATGTTTATCTAAAATCGGTTTTTTCTTTAAGTTTAGAGTTTCTCCTGTCTCAACCATAGCTCTAGCAAAATAATATGCTTCCTCTATACTCATTTTCATATGATGTAAAGTTGTTACGAGAGCAGTTAATTCTATATCACTAAGTCTACCACTAATTATATCCCTAATTATATCCAGTATCTCTCCATAAGAGAGTCTTTCACCACTAATTTTTCTTTTAATATATTTAATTGAATCGGGAGGGGTTGTAGGCTCAACCTCAACTATATCTCCATGTGTAGCATTTAATGCACGTGCAACCTCATCATATAAGGCTATAGAATCTCTTGGAAGCTTTTTCCCTACATTTACTATTGCTATCATTTCCTTTCCATTACATTTAACTCTAACTCTATCTAACGGTTTTACCCCAAGATTTCCTGCAACTTCATCGTCTATAACTACTACATTTTCTTTTCCAGCTGTAAATTCAAGCAACATAGCTTTTAACTTCAACATCACCACCAGATAGGTGAAGTAATAATATATCATTCAAAAATATATATTTATCTATACTTTTAGCTAAATATGCAAATATTTGGCGATATATTTATGAAAAAATTTATTTTTTCCTTAAAATATTCTATATTTATGAACAAAGTTTAAAAATAAAAGATGATATTTGACAAAACTTATTTTAAAGATTTATTTCTAATAACTGGTATATATGTATGAATGGAATAATATTTTTAAGAGAGGAGTTTTTACGGATGGGAAACCAGATCCAGATGTTGTAAAGCTAGTTCAACTTATGCGAAGAAAAAACTTTAGACGAATATTAGATCTCGGTTGTGGTGCTGGCAGACATCTAGTTTTTCTCGGTAGTAAGGGATTTGAGGTATATGGGATAGATATATCAGAGGTAGCTTTGAAAATTGCTAAGAAAAGATTAACTAATAAGGGAATTAGCTGTGAGTTAAAAAGAGGTAGTACAAAATATATAGATTATCCTAATGAATTTTTTGATGCAGTTTTATGTATAAACGTAATATATCATAATACCCTGGATGATATTAGGAAGTCTATTTCAGAAATATATAGAGTCTTGAAAAGAGGAGGCTGGCTTTTCATAACTTTTATTTCAAAGCGTAGCTGGAAATATGGTATTGGTAAGAAAATAGGGAAGAATACATTTATACAAGATGAATTTCCGGAAAAAGGCATAGTTCATTATTATAGTGATGAAAAAGATGTTAAAGAATTTCTTAAAATGTTTAAGATAATCTGGATAAAATTAAAGGAGGAGACTATTGGGGGAAAAAGACATAGCCATTGGATAGTTCTGGCAGAAAAATAAGTCATTTCCCTATTTAATCAACTAATTTGCATAATCTAGTCTGAAATTTCTTCTAGAGTTTTACCCATAGTTTCTATTCCCAGTAAAGCTATTGAAATTGCTGATATAAAGTGGACTAGTGCAAATACTATGAATACATATAGATATTTTCCAGTAATTGTGGCTAATATTCCTACAATTATTGGTCCGAGAATGCCACCTATTCTACCTATGCCGTTTGCCCATCCAGATCCTGTTCCTCTAACAGATGTTGGATATAGTTCTGGTGTATATGCATAGGTTGCACCCCAGGCACCTAGATTAAAAAACGAGATTACTATTCCATATATAAGTGCTTCAAAATATGTTTTGGAGGTCCAGAATAGTAGGCTTCCTAATCCGGCCATAGACATATATGTGATTAATAATTTTTTTCTACCTATTTTCTCGATTAAATAGGCTCCACTCCAGTAGCCGGGTATTTGGGCAAGAGTTATTATAAATGAATATTGAAGAGACTTTATTAGTGAGATGCCTCTGGAATAAAGTATTTGTGGTAGCCATAAAAATATTCCCCAATAAGCCAGTACGATACAGAACCAATGTATCCATAACATTAGGGTTCTTTTCCAATATTTTTTGGAGAAAAGTGTCTTTAAACCAATCCTACTATTAATTGATTTTTTTATATCTGTTATTTCAATTTTTTCTCCAAGAATTTTAAACGATATTTTTTCTACTTCTTTGAATCTTTTTTTATTTAAAAGATACCTTATGGATTCTGGTACATAGACTAGAATTATCGGTATAGCTATAAGTGATATGGAGCTTGATAGGAAAATGTTTCTCCATCCGAGGCTCGGTCCGAGTATTAAACCTATATATGATGCTAGAAGCCATCCAAAAGCCCATGCGCTTTCAAGTATAGATGTAAATGCACCTCTATATTTATATGGAGTATATTCTGATAAGAGTGTACTTGCAACAACCATGTATCCCGATGAACCAAGTCCTGCCAATAGTCTTAATATAAATAATGTATACCAGCTATATGCAAGGCTACATAAAATTGTTGGAAGAGTATAGAGTAATAGTGAAATTAAAATTACTTTCTTTCTACCCAGAAGATCTGACAGCATTCCCTGAATTATTGCCCCGATAAGCATTCCAATAAGCCAGGCACTTAGAAGAAAACTTGTTATAATATTATCTAACATCATATCTTTTTTAATTAATGGTAGTGCAAATGAGATTAGGCCAGAATTCATTGCATCAAATCCCCATCCAATCATCAGTGAAAATAAGATTATATAATGGAATTTAGTTGGCTTCACTTTATCAAGCACTAAGATACGGCTCATTTAAATCCCTAAAATGAAAAAATATTGTAGATTAAAAATATATTGAATAAGGTAATCTTAGATTAGATCTAATATAATTTGGCAAAAATTTCCTTATAAACTAAACACTTTTCTTTTTTCTAATGCTCTATAAAGTATGTCTGCAAATACTATGTTTATTATTGCTTGTATAATATTGAATACAGCTATAAGCCACAATATATTTAATACAATTTTCTCCGGAATTCCATAAAATATTGGCAAAAATATCAAGTTTATTATGGTCATCACTATAGTTCTAAGAAAGCTTCCACCAATAATTGAGAGAATAAGTCTATACATTGAATTTTTCCAAAAACGTTTTGTTAAAAAGATTCCGATTAAAGTTGAAGTCTCTGCACATACTTTGAAGAATCCACCTATAGGGTTTGGAGGCTTAAATATTCTAGGCAATGCTATCACTATTCCAGTAATAATTGTAGATGGTATAGATATAGTTAAACCAAACATGTATTGTGCTAGTGTCAGTGGTATTCCGGTTGGATCAAATGTCAATTTAGGAAAAAGTGGAAAAGGAAGATCCAGTGGAAAGACTTCTAAGACACTGGCCATTGCTGAAAAAACAGCTATAAATGAAACTTTCATCGCTTTTCTAAGCATATTATTCTAAACGTCGATTAAATATAAAAATATTGTATATTGCAGAGAAATGATATTATTGTAACAATTGTAATGTGCTGAATATTCTATCAGAATATTTTACATAAAATTTCAATAGATTTCTATTATTTTTCTATATACTTCTCCTAATATTCTAATCAGTTTCTCTGAATAAATATAAGGGTTCTCCATCTCATTTATAGAGGTTACATATTTTTTAAAGAAGGTGTAGGATGTCGGGTCCTCTAACGTCTCTATAAGGTCCTTTCTCCCTAGATATTTTTCAATTTTTAAAGCCATATCTATTCCAACCATATATATCGGACCAACATTAGTATAGAGTTTATCGAAAATCTCTCTAGCTCTTTTCTCAGAAAATTTTTCATATATATTTATGATTCCCTCTTCAACAGCAGCATATTCTCTATTAATATTATTTTTTAAAAGATTGTACTTCTCCATCATAATATAAGGAGATGCTACGATTGACGCTACCCCTTCTCCCACTATCTCGGACATGATATCATAAATATATTTTAGGATAATCAATCCTCTTTTCTCTAGACGCCAATAAATCTCTCTACTTCTCCACAAGGCTTTATGATGAATTTCGTGGGCAAGTATTGCTATAAACTTATCTATATTGTCTAAGAAATGGGTTGAATTCATGATAATCGCCTTTGTATCCAGTAGATTTACACCATATGCATCTGAACCTCCAATTACAATATAGACTTTCACATCTATTTCTGCATTTTCGAATAAATATTTCATAGCTCTGCTATATGCTGAGCCAATTATTTCAGCTTTTCTTAACTCTATAGAATTTACGAAACTATAGTATTTATCGATATTTTCTATACAGTTTTTAAATTCATTATAGATCCATTTAAGTCTATCCTCCTTAGGCTCCGAACCCCTTGAAAGATTATCTAAAATTTCTATTAGATCATTTGTAGATAGAGAGTTTGTAAAAAGCATATATCTATAAGCTCTACTATATAGAATTTTCTTCAAATCTTCTTTATTTAAATATCTAATTTTTTTAAGAGTATATAGCATATCCTTTAGTGGAGATGTATCTATCTCTATCCTATATTGCATATATAATCTCCATTCAATCTCTCTAATTATTCTATTTATATCCCATACATCTATTTTTCTGTCTTCTAACTATAATTTTCATTCATTTTAAAATGAAATATTATGAATATTCATCGATACTTAAATCCTCACTAATAAAGAATATTCATCGTAACTACACTATTTATGTATATTTTTGTACAGAAAAGTATATATTTGTTAAAAAATTACATTTTTAGTACGCTGGTGAACAATATGAGGAAAATAATTTTAAATGAAACAGATATTCCTAAACAATGGTATAATATTCTTCCAGATCTACCTAAACCACTTCCACCACCAATCAATCCTGCTACAAAAGAACCTGTAAAACCAAGCGAGCTTCAAGTTCTCTTTCCCAAAGAGCTTGTTAGACAAGAATTTAGTGATATACGTTGGATAAATATTCCAGAACCAGTTAGAGATGTATATGCATTATGGAGACCTACACCGTTAATTAGAGCTATTAGGTTAGAAAAATATCTTAAAACTCCAGCACATATTTATTATAAATATGAGGGGGTAAGTCCTCCGGGCAGTCATAAGCCAAATACAGCTGTAGCTCAAGCATATTTTAATATGAAGGAAGGTATTTCGAGACTTACCACTGAAACTGGAGCTGGTCAATGGGGTTCGGCACTTGCATTTGCATGTGCACTCTATAATCTTAGGGCAACAATATATATGGTCAAGATAAGCTATGAACAAAAACCGTATAGAAGGATATTAATGCAGTCTTATGGTGCAGAAATATTTCCAAGTCCAAGTAATAGAACAAAG
Source organism: uncultured Thermoproteales archaeon (assembly GCA_964550975.1). Lineage (GTDB taxonomy): Archaea > Thermoproteota > Thermoprotei > Thermofilales > B9-G17 > CAZKAY01. The sequence continues at coordinate 14,355 of CAZKAY010000028.1, forward strand.
TTTGGAAGAGAGATTTTGAAGAAAGATCCAGATAATCTAGGCAGTTTAGGTATAGCTATTAGTGAGGCTATAGAGGATGCTGTAACACATGATGATACAAAATATTCTCTTGGAAGTGTATTGAATCATGTTTTAATGCATCAAACAGTTGTTGGATTAGAAGCTAGGGAGCAAATAAAATATTTTGAAGAATATCCAGATATAGTTATAGGATGTGTGGGTGGTGGAAGCAATTTCTCAGGTCTTTTCTGGCCATTCTACTATGATTTAATAAGTGGAAAGGCTTCAAAGAAGGTCGAGTTTCTAGCCGCAGAAGCAACAGCATGTCCCACATTAACTAAAGGTGAATATTTATATGATTTTGGAGATACAGCAAAAATTACCCCACTACTTAAGATGCATACACTTGGCCATACATTTATACCTCCACCTATTCATGCTGGAGGACTAAGATATCATGGAAATGCTCCTACATTAAGTCTCTTAATAAGGGAGGGATATGTTAGTGCAAGGGCATATAATCAAGTAGAGGTATTCGATGCGGCAGTATTATTTACAAGAACCGAAGGTATACTTCCAGCACCGGAATCTGCACATGCTATAAAAGCGGCTATAGATGAGGCTATAAAATGTAGGGAAAATGGTGAAGAGAAAATTATATTATTTAATTTAAGTGGACATGGGTTCTTCGATATTAAGGCTTATCAAGAGTATTTTGGTGGAAAGCTTCAACCATACTTTTATCCAAAAGAAAAAATAGAGGAGGCATTAAAAGAGGTAAGAGAAAAATATAATTGAATAAATTATATCCTTTTTCTTCCAAATATTGGTAACTGTACTAATAGTATTTCAATGAAAACCATTATAATTCCTAAAATTTATTATAGATGATTTATATCGATAAAACGTAAATAGTAGTAAGATAGAGGCTAAAATATATCTATATGCTGCAAATGCTAATGGATTTTTGACCATAGAAATATAACTAATAAGGCTTTAATTAATACTAATAGATAGGTTTTGATAATTTCATTAGGTTTATATATTATTTATTTTGGCGCATATCCTCTATCATATCCCCATTTCTTCTCCATTTTTAGTGAATTTTTGATCAGACGGGATAATATTAGAAGTAATATTATTATATAAAGAATTATTGTAATTAATGCTTCAAGCGAGTTTTTAGCTAAGAATGGTAGAAGATTATACATTGCATGACTTATTACTGGAAGAAATAATCCAGATATAAATATTGTAAGTGTAGTTTTATTTATAGTGGATTTCTGTTTACCTAAAACGTATCCTAGAAGGGATGTATATACACCATGTCCGATGCAGAATAAAAATACTCTTAAAAAACTGTATAGAGGATCTATTTTATATACATATATGATATAGCCGAAGTTTTCTGCTATTGCAAATCCCATTCCAACTCCAAATCCATATACTATTCCATCCATTGCATCGTTAAATTCTTTCCTCTTGCTCATTACATATATGGCTAAGCCTTTAAAAAATTCCTCTACAATCGGTGCTGTTAAAACAGTATCTATAAAACTATTTAAAGAGAAAACTAATTCTGTAAATAGGACTGGAATACCGATTACTATACCTAATGCTACTACAAACATAACATAGTATAAGGGTTCGGGTTCATATTTATCCTTCCTCCAAACTAATTCTAAATAGATTAACGGTCCTATAAATGAGAATAAAAATATGCCTATATTTTTCATCCAGTCAAATGTGAACAATATAAAAAATCCTGTAAAGACTAATATTATCGACAGAATTATAAATATCGATCTAACTATGATTGAAGGCTTAGGATTTTCATATACTGCTGGCGGTGGTGGAATATAACCCATACATACACCTAGCTTTATTAATATAATTTATAATAATTTAATTAAATACTTTTGTATAACAATATTTTATTATAGATATATTATATTGGGATTGATGTATATGATTGAATTAAAGAATGGATATATTGTTTTAAATGGGGTTCATAAATTATTGTTGAGTGGTGAATTCCATTATTGGAGGCATAATCCATATTATTGGGAGAAGATACTGGATGCTATAAAATATCATGGACTAGAATTTATATCAACATATATTCCATGGAATTTCCATGAAATAGGATCTGGGGAATATGATTTTACTGGGAAAACTAATCCATCTAGAGATCTTGAAAACTTTATAAGGCTTACTGAGAAGAAGGGTTTTTATTTAATTCTTAGGCCTGGTCCATATATTTATGGAGAGTGGGTTAATGGAGGGCCTCCGGATGATGTAATAATATATCATAGAATGCATTCGAAGTTTATTAGAAGGGCTGAGGAATATATTAGAAATCTATGTAAAATAATCGTACCACATCAATATACTTTTAATGGAAATATAGTTTTGATTCAAATAGATAATGAGATAGATCTATGGCCTTGGAGGTATGGGAGACAGCTTGGACTTAGAGAGAAGCCAGGACTTTTTCAAGAGTGGATTAAAAATAGATATAAAGATATACATAAGTTAAATGAGAAATGGAATACAGATTATGATGATTTTAGTGAGGTAAAAGTTTTTGAGAAACCTTCTATAAATTATTTACCAAGATATGTTGATTATAGATTGTTTAAAGACTGGTATTGTGGGGAATATCTAGTAAAAATTAGAGATTTATTTATAAAATATGGAATAAATATTCCATTTATTTCAAATGTATATGATATAGATTTTCCACAGAATGTTAAGGTGTTTTATAAAAGGAATGTTTATCCATTCATGGATATATATTTGAAAAACATGGTTCCCTGGCGTAATCTTATAGGATTTATTGTTAGACTAAAATATTATAGGGCTATTGTTTCAAAACCCTTTTCAACGGAATTTCAATGTGGAATATGGCATGCAGCATGTCCAGATACAGACATAATTGAGCCAGCCCATCATAGATATATGTCTATGCTCGCATTAATGTATGGTCTCGCAGGATGGAATTGGTATATGTTTGTGGGTAGAGATAACTGGTTTTTCACACCTATAGATGAGATAGGAAGGATTAGAATAAAATATTCAAACGAAATAAAACACGTGGTAAAGATGTTTAGAAAAATAGTTCCTCCGATGCTTAGAGATATCACTAATACATCTATATTCTTCACCGATCTATGTAGATGGGGTATAGGTATCGATAAAATATATCTTCTATCAGAAGTATTATTAAAGGCTGGAATAGATTTCAATATATATGAATCCGAAGTGGATAGAGTTAAGGGTAAACTTATACTTTTTATTGCCCCTCAACATCTTTTTGATAAAGATGCGTTTAGATTATTGAAGCTGGCTGAAAATGGAGCTAAAATAGTATTCTTCCACGATATACCTAGAAGGAATATTTATGGAGAAGAGTTAAAGATATTTAATGAATTGGTTAAACCACCCAAATCTATAAATGATATTAGACGTGGATATATTGTTTTAGAAAATCGTGGAGAAAAATATTTTGTCAAAACTAGATATATAACACAATATACTGATGGAGATATAATTGGATATAGGGAGCCGTTACAAGTGGAGTTTAAAAGAGACTTTGAGTTCATGATGAAGACTGTTGGTGGAGAGAAATTTGCTGTGGGTAAAAATATTGGGATTGGAAGTGGGTCTATAACCCTGATAGGATTGGATCCTTCTCCAACATTGCTAAAATATATTCATAGCTATTTTAATATACCTCTCTATATACATGTGAATGTAAGTGGTGTATTGGGTAAGATATATGAAGCTGAAGATGAGTATATACTTTTCCTAGCAAATACTAGGGCTGAAGATATGGGTGTTTCTGTTAAACTAGAGTTAAATAAACTTGGTTTAGATATGGTTAAGATAATCGACTTGGATGATGAGAAGAATATGGCTGTAGTTGATGAGAAAAAATGTTTCTTCGCTACCCATATATTGGCAAAATCTATAAAAATATTTAGGCTAAAATCTATTTAGGATTAGTGAATTTATTGGAGAGTACTATGGTGTCTAGAAAACCAGATATAGTGATACTTTCTTATTCTTCGGAAGATTTCCCTGGATTTATCTGTTATAGTGGTAGTAGATCCCATTTAATGGAAGCCATACCATTGCTCGAAGATGATATAAATATTGCTTTAATTAGAGCCTGGAGATGGCTTCCATTCCCTCCAAAAAGTATAGGAGAGTCAAAAATTATTGTAAATAGTGGTGGAATTGTAGAGAAAATATGTGTTAAAAATAGGTTTTCTGGGATGTATTTATACACGCCTATAATAATAGTAGTTATGTATGATAGAGGATGGGTAGAGATAGATGGGTTGAAGATAAATATTCCTGAATGTTATAAAATGTCTGAGAAAAGATTCTATCTAAACTCTAGAAGAATTCCTCCAACAGCTATACTACTCTCTGGAAGACTAAATGATATAGTGGATTGGATAAAGGGAGAACGTAAGGGGATAAATATTGAATATAAACATGTTTATAGAGAAGAGAGATTCAGGATAATAACTTTACGTTTTTCTTCTAGAAATGCAGATTACATTGATATTTTAGTTAAAGATGTCGATGGAAATAAGTGTGGAAGGTTTAGAATCCTATTCTCCCGGAAAAATGGGATATTTAAAACAAATGCTGCTCTGATCATCACTGAAAAAGATAGAAATATTTTAGATATCAATGGATACAGAATAGAGGTTTGAAATATTGCCTATAATTGTTAAGGGATTAAAGGAAAACGAGATAAAGAGGAAGGATATATCAAATGTATATAAGTATGTTTCAAAATATTTCTTGGAGAAGGGTTTAGATATACCTGAAAATATAATTGTAAAAGTATTTTATAAACCGTTTCTATTCCCCCCATCAAATACAACTAAAATATATAGCGGAGTGTATATCTCCAATACCCTTGAGGAAAATATTGTTTGGATAAATTTCAATGCACTTACAAATATAGTTTTGTATCGATTACTAATAGCGTTTATCTATATATTTTTCAGACATAATTTAGTTAAAACAGATATAGATAAGATTATTTCAATCTGTAATGAAATATATTTAGGTCTATTAAAATACATTGGAGGCTAGATAGGATAATATTGTCTCAATATTTCTAAAACTTCTTCATCATTAACTTGATCAAAATTCTGATAAAACATTCCAATGGCATATAGTATTGTAGGAACCTTTAATGCAACAACTTCATCACATTCTTTCTTTATCGTTGGCAAAATATCTTTTGCGACAACTGGTGTTGCACATATAATTTTCTCAGCATCCATTTTCCTTACAGCTCTTATTGCAGCAATCATCGTGGATCCAGTAGCAATACCATCATCAACGATTATAACAGTTTTTCCAGAAACATTCAGAGACCTATTTTTCCTAAATTTTTTCAAATAATTATTCATTCGTTTACGCTGTCTCTCCTCTTCCTCACGAATATATTCTTCATCCACACCAAGCTGATTCACAATATTTTTATCAATATATATTGAACCTTCTTCTGAAATAGCGCCTATAGCTAGCTCCGGATTATATGGTGCTCCAAGCTTTCTAGATACAATTATATCCAATGGCGAATCAATAATCATTGCAACCTCATGAGCCACGACCACTCCACCTCTAGGTATGCCTAAAACCAATACATTATCTCCCCCATATCCTCTCTTCTTAAGCTCTTCTCCCAATAATCTACCGGCCTCAACTCTATCCCTAAATCCAGAAAATCTAAACATTAGGTCACCAATAAATAATCATTATTACTTAATTAATAATATAGTAGTTATCTATTTAATAAAATTTCCTTGAATTCTATTAGCATGCATAGAATATTATCAATCTATCATTGGTTAATTCAAGTAAATATATGGATATGCTCTGATATGATAAATCTGATAAAGTAAGTTTATATAAAAATTTGAGTAAATATTATTCGTGTATAGATATATATTGATAATAATTTTATTTTTAACAATTATCTTATTTGACTCGCCTCCATCTAGTAGATATACGTATATTATTAATGAAGATTTATCTATAGATATTTCCATAAATGGATGTCTAGATATAAAGTATTTTGATCTAACTATACCTAAAATGGGTTTTGCTTACTGGAAAAGAGGGTGGATTGATTTCACACATCAAAAATGGTGGGGTAAATGTAAAATTACCACTTTAAATAATAGTGTAATTGTTTCTGGTAATAATAGTCAGGCTTCCTATATTATACATATATATAGGTTAAATGATAGAATGGCTTCTATAAATCTTTCAATATATTTCATAAATTTAAGTGAGATTGAGGCTGTTGCATGGGGTTCGTGGAACCTAGATCTAAACAGATGGAGTGGAAGGAAAATTATAATATACTCGTGGAGTGGTAAATCAGAGTTATATTTACCAGCATCATTTAAAATGACTACTATATTTTATGATGATTCATGTATTTCTGTCTCCTATCCATCAAGTAGAGGAATACTATCATTCATTAATCTCAATTTAAGTAAAACATCTATAGTTGATGAGAGAAGATGGGGAGACTCCTGCTTTTCTTTCCGCTACTATCTAAATTTGGATGGAAATAAATGCAAACTAAATATAATATTATATACAACCAAAAATATCGATAACTTATACTGGATATATCGTTCTCTAAAATTATATCATATATATTGTTCCACAATCGGCTTTCCATCAAAATTTTATAGTCTCTTTATAAATGAAAGCTTCTATGATGCATATATTTCTATAAGAGGCGAGATAAGAAATATTTTAAAGACTGTTAAATGCAACAATAAATGGATATCCGTAGAGAATAATAGAATTATCGATGAGGAGGGATATAACATATATCTTTATGGAGCAAACTATATTGGAATGGAATTTGGATGGTTTCATCAAAGTGAGAGAGATTTCATTTTAATGAAAAATTGGGGGTTTAATGTAATACGTCTTCCCATCGGATGGCAATATATTGAGCCCAGACCTGGATATATAGATGAAGACTATTTATTTCTAATTGATAGAATAATATATTTCGCCAAGAAATACGGGATCTACGTTATACTAGATATGCATCAATGGCATTGGAGTCCCAAATATGGCGGATGCGGTATGCCTGGCTGGCTTATAATGGATGCCGAAGACTATAGGGATGCATCTATAAAATTCTTTACTAATAAAGAGTATTGGGATAGGTTTGCAAATATATGGAGAATTCTCGCTAATAGATATAGAGATGAGTCAATTATTATTGGATATGATATATTTAATGAGCCAATGCCTAAATATAGTGTATTGCCCAAAAATATTCTTAAAAAATATATCTCCGATTTCTACAACTATGTTATAGATAGGATTAGGGAGATTGATAGAAATCACATTATATTATTTATGTCTATATGGGGTTCCGATAAGGATAGTGTTCCCACAATATTCGATAAGAATTCTATACTTACTATACATTATTATGTTGGAGATACGTGGGATGGGATAACTGGATATGAGAAAACATCATATAGTGAGTTGGAGAAAGAGGTAAGGGATTGGATTAATATTGCTAGAAAAGTGGGTAAACCTTTATGGATCGGGGAATTCGGTGTAGGATCATCTGCATATATGGCTGATAAATGGGTTAAAGATGTAACAAATATATTTGATAAATATGTGTTGGGATACTGTTGGTGGGCTTTTTGGAGAGATGCGTCTAAATTTGGTCTACTATATGTTGATGGAAGTGAGAAAAAACATATCATAAATATTTTGGATAGACCTCATATTTATAAGACCAATATAAATATAGTTAAAATCAACTTTGATCTAGAAAATAAGGCTCTTAAA
>CAZKAY010000029.1:0-21952 GCA_964550975.1 uncultured Thermoproteales archaeon
TATGGATATAAAGATAATACTTATATATCATTTCGACAAAAAACTATGAATGAATTAACAATTGTTGTAGGGATATACTTGTACATAGATGTAGAGGATTGTAGAAATGTCTTTATAGTCAAGGAGAACGGATTTTTACATGAATATACCTTAGACTATTTTTCATACGCTGTTTCAAATATATTGGTTGGTAAAAATATTTCTTCACCATCGCTTGAATTACGTGGAGGATATATTAAATTTATTACAGGAAGCGATATGGGCATAGCAGTTACTGGTAATGGTAGATTAAAGATAAATAATAGAGAGATGGATTTATGGAGATGCCTACCTGTCAGAAAGAATATGAGGGTAGAGGTAGAAAGTATAAATCACTCATCCATAGTATATATTTCATTTACAGGGGATATAAAAAATATGTTTGAGGGTGCGTTAGCGCCTGGCAAAGTTGAATTAGATGATTTAGGTAGAGATTTCAATGATTTCTTAAAGGAGATTGATGCAAGATATCTTCCTCCAAAATATATACCATCTATGTCTGATGATTTAGAGATAAGAGTTTTATTCCTAAGTAGTTTAGATTATGATGAAAACATCTTTGGTAAAGAATATATCTTATCAAAAGATTCCTTTAAAAACTTTATATTAAAACCTGTAAAGATAACTGATGGAGATGGTAGAAATAAAATAATAATGATTTCTAAGTCTGGTGCTGTACAGATTTTTTCAAAAGACTACGATGAGGGACTACCGTTAATGGCTCAGATTCTCCCTGAAGATTTAGATAATATTGCTAGAATAAATGGGGATTGTAGGGTAAAATTAAATGTAATTGATCCAGAGTCTGCTAGAATTGAGATGAGAAAATATCGTATGAAAATAGAAAATATATTGAGAATAATTAATCTAGCCGTAGCTGCTGTTAGAAATGGCGCTAAGAAGATTAGGGTAAAGCTTGGAGAAAGTATATATGATGCATGGATAGAAGAAATATAAATAAAATTTTAGGTTTCGCCAGTTTCTTCCTGTTCCATAGTAGTTAATAATACTTCATAGTATTCTTTTAAAAGTTCTTGTTCTTCCTCGACTTTCTTTTTATCTATGGACTTCTTTTCTACAACAGCTATACGTGACTTTTTCTTTTCAGGTATTTTCTCAATACTCTTGTATCCACTTATTTCTTTAACTTTTTTAGAGTATCCACATCTAGAACAAAATAAAATAACTTTGTTATGCTCCTTCTTAGGTACGAGTAGAGAACCACATTTTGGGCAGAATTCAACCAATTTTTATTTCACCCACATCTTCATTTACTTATGAAAACTATATAATAAATCTTTCTATTTGAAACAGGGAGACCAGCATATTAATAACGAAACAATTTATTATTAGAATAGTGATTAGGTATGGATAAGCCAGCCATATTGGGGGGCAAGCCGGTCAGAGAGGGTAAGATCGAGGTTCACGGTATCGGGGTATCACTTTATGATTATAATGAGATAGCTAATGTAAAGGCTGTGATCGAGGAGAAATCTCCATTCAGATATTATGGTCCAAATGTATTAGGCATGGCTGAGAGATTTGAACAATTGTTTGCCAATTACATTGGTGTAAAATATGCCTTAGCTGTATCGTCTGGTTCAGCTGCACTACACATCGCCTTAGCTGCATTAGATATAGGTTTAGGTGATGAAGTTTTAGTTACACCTCTTTCATGGATTTCGGATGGATTTGCGCCTATATGGGTTAACGCCAAGCCAGTTTTTATAGATATCGATTACCATACATTGAATATTTCACCTAAAGAGATAGAGAAAAATATTAGTGAAAAAACTAAGGCAATAATCGTAGTTCACTACCTAGGTTATCCAGCAAATATGGATGAAATTATGGAAGTAGCAGAGAAGCATGGATTATACATTATAGAAGATGCATCTCATGCTCATGGAGCAAAATATAAGGGTAAAATGATCGGATCGATAGGAGATATAGGTGTATTTAGCTGTCAGCTCCATAAGATAATTACAAGTGGTGAGGGCGGTATACTTACATTTAAGGATGAGGAGATATATGAGAAAGCCTATAGATTTCACGATCTAGGAATGTTTATGCATAAACCACCGTTTAAATCTATAGGCTTTCAATATCGTATTACAGAGGTTCAAGCAGCACTACTTTATACACAATTTAATAAAATTGATTTCATATTGTCTAGGCTTAGGGATAATGGAAAATATTTGGAGAAGAGACTGGATGAGGAGCTTAAAGAATATATAAGATATAGAGTTGAAGAACCGGATATAAGGCAGACATATTATTCATTTCCAATTGAAATTAAATGGGAGAGACTGAAGATAGATATACAATATTTTATAAAAGCTATGTTAAGTGAAGGTATACCTGTAGGTAGAATAAATATGCCTATGTATAACTATAATGCTTTTTTCAATAAATGTATAGTACCCTATAGTAATGGTAAATGTATTAATGCTGAGAAAGCTTATGATAGATGGATTACTTTACCCACTGCTCCGAATATCTTCAAAGAAGATTTAGATGATATAGTAAATGCCCTTAAAAAAGTATTAAACTATTTTACTAAACAACTTTAAAAATATTGTTTTATTTTCTCGATATTATTTCAATATTAATATAACATAATAATAGGGGGGAACCGATTACTGCATAAATATACTTTAGATTATTTTCATAGGTTTTCATAAAATATATTGGTTGGTAAATATATTCTTTCATAAAAATGGATAATACTATATATGTATTAAGATATTAAAAAATAAATATATATTAAGCTGATGTAATAATTATTTTTTCTCCGCTGGAAACATTTTTTAAATTTTCTATTTCTCCTAATATTTTCCCCCAAACATTTACTGGACTTGCAGGTCTAATTTCGTCTCCACTACTTATCGGTGTTGGACCGAAAAATATGCATATAGCTTTTCCAGGAGGCCAGTATGCTACATCTCCCTTCCCCACAGTCTCTTGAGGATTTTCTAAGTCGATATCTATATTCGTTTCAAAGTATATTTCGTCTCCCCATCTAAGTGCGGTTGACTCTATTGGAAGATTGTCTAAGATAGCCTTTAGCGTCTTAGGATTTCTGTTTATTGTCTCTATTATATATATTCCTGCTTTCTCGGTAATTAGCTTCATTCTCATGTAATCATTCCTCTAAAACCATCTTTGCATATGCTGTATATAATACTCCTTTAGCTGAGTTAACTACTTCTAATGGTAATTGATTTTCTTCAGGCTTTACCTCAAAGCTGACTGCTCCCTTATAATTGATATTTTCTAATACTTTTAAAAGAGCCTTTACTTCATTTACTCCATTTATCGCCCCAGGTCTATAAAATCCTGGATGCCAATCCTTATATCCTTCGTCAGTGTTCTTTGTACATCCAATATGTATATGCATCAATATGTCTTTTACATCATAAAGATTCTCCGGTTTTTCACCAAGCATAGGTGCGTGGCTTAAATCCCAAAGAATACCGATGTTTTCATAATTTTCCCTAAGTTTTCTAACAAAACTAGCTATTTCGTTTAATGGTCCAAATAAAAGCTTTTTATCATATTCTCTATCAAATGACTCTATAACTATGTCCATGTTAAACGTATCTGCAAACTCTAATAATTCTCTCATAGTTTTCTCTAAGGCCTTTAAACCATCTTCAAATTTATTTTTACCTGGATATGGCCCACTACATATAGCTACAGTATTTATACCTCTTTCATCAGCCTTTTCAATTCTCTTTTTAAATACTTCTACAGCCTTTTTACGTTTATCCTCATCTAAGTCATTTGGATTATATTTGTTTATCAAGACGTCTGGCTGAAGTGCTAGAGAAATTTTTACACCAGTTTTCTCTAAAGTAGGTCTAATCTTATCCCAGTCTTCATCCGGTATTTCATGAAACTCTATTAAATCGAAGAAGGGATCATATGCAATATTTTTAAAAGCATTTATAATGCCCTTATTTTTAAGGGTTTCAGGAAAAGCCATGAATCCTACGATTCCAACTTTCCATGGAAATGGTCTTAATATTTCTTTACCAGCTTTTCTCACCCATACCGAAAACAAATATATCACCAAAATAGATTTTTAAACAGAGACTAATAAGTTTGATTGTTTGGTGGAGGAGGTATCAATCCATTTTTAAATAATGTTTCAACAGATTTTCTCGAATTCTCTATAATTTTAACAGCTTTCTCCATTAATTCTTCTCTACTCAACTTTATTCTAGCAACACCTTCTCTTATTGATTGAAGCGCAGCAGCAACAGCAACCTTAGGATAAACCTCCCATTCGCTCATACTTGGAATAATATATTCTTCATTTAATCCTCTTTCTTCCGCATGTTTGGCTAAAGCATTTCCAGCAGCTATACACATTTTATCAGTAATAGTTTTAGCCCTAACATCTAACACACCTCTAAATATCCCGGGAAAACCTAGACTATTATTTATCTGATTTGGAAAATCACTTCTACCGGTGCCGACTATACGTGCGCCTGCCTCAACAGCATCCCAGGGCCAAATTTCAGGTATAGGATTAGCCATAGCAAATACTATTGCATCGTCATTCATATGGGATATCCATTCTTTTTTAATAGTATTTGGACCGGGTTTAGATGCAGCAATACATACATCTGCATCTTTTAATGCCTCCGGAATTCCACCTATTCTATTCAATCCATTAGACTCTAAACATACCTGCCATTTATATGGGTTCTTATCCTTCTTCTTCTCTAAATCTCTTCTATTTGGATGAAGTATACCTTTAGAATCAACCATTATAATATTTTTAGGAGGAAGTCCCGCTAATTTAAGTATCCTATATATGGTTATATTTGCAGCCCCGGCTCCAATCATAGCTACCTGAATTTCATCTAACTTCTTACCAACAATTTTTAATGCGTTTATTAAACCAGCATATACTACAGAAGCTGTTCCCTGACTATCATCATGCCATACTGGTATAGAAAGTATCTCCCTAGCTTTCTCCAATATATAGAAACATTTAGGCTTAGATATATCCTCTAAATTTATTCCACCAAATGTCGGCTCAATTATTTCTAGTACATGTATAATTTCATCTGGATCCTTTGTATTTAGGACGAGTGGAAAAGCGTCTACACCTCCAAGATATTTAAATAATAATGCCTTACCCTCCATGACAGGGAGTCCGGCTAATGGACCTATATCGCCAAGTCCGAGAACTCTAGTTCCATCTGAGATAACAGCTACATAATTCCACTTACTAGTATATTCATATACGTCCTCTGGATTCTTCTTTATTTCTCTACAAGGAGCGGCAACACCAGGAGTATACCATATAGAGAAATCCTGTAAAGATCTGACGGGACATTTGGGCATAACCTGAACCTTACCATGATAAAATTTATGATATTTTAAAGAAAGTTTAGCGGGGCGTTCAGTTTTCTTAAGCAATTCTTCCTTAGAAAATTTTTTAAAGAAAGTTTTCTTCGATTTCATAATCAAATCTACCTCTACATACTATTCACTGATTACTATATATTTAGCTTTTAGGTAATCTATAGTTTAATCCAATATTTATGCACGATTAGATTAGAATCGAGGTAAAGCTTAACAATATTTTGATAGAATAAAATAATAGGGGAATCCTATGTATCCGAATATTATCACGCTTGGTGAAATTCTAGTTGAAATAATGAGGAAAAATCGTGATATACCTCATAATGTTGTTGGAGAATATCTTGGTCCATTTCCGAGCGGTGCTCCAGCAATATTTGCCGATGCTGTAGCTAGACTAGGAGGATCTATAGGATTTATAGGTGTTGTTGGAAACGATGATTTTGGTAAAATGCTTATAGAAAGATTGAAGAAAGACGGTGTAGATATAAAATATCTAAAAATATTGGATGAATATACTACTGGAACAGCGTTCGTAATGTACTATAGCAGTGGTGAACGTAAATTTATATTTCATTTAAGACATGCAGCTGCAGGACAATTATCTGAAAAAGATATTGATGAAGAATATATTGCCAATGCTAAGATTCTACATATAATGGGTTCGGCCATAGCTGTAAGTAAGTCTAGTATGAATGCAATATATAAGGCTGCTAGAATAGCGTATGAAAATAATGTAAAAATATCCTTTGACCCGAATCTTAGACCCGAGCTTCTATCTGTAGATAAGATTAGAGAGATATGTAAACCAGTCTTGGAGAGAAGCAGTTTTATTCTTCCGAGTAGAGGTGAAGCAGAAGTACTTACAGGTCTTAGGGACCCTAAAAGTGCTGGGAAAAGGCTCCTGGAAATTGGAGCGGAAATAGTTGTAATAAAGCTTGGCTCAGAGGGCTCAATGGGATTTCTAGATGATAAAATTATTCATATACCGGCATATAGTGTAAAGGAGGTTGATCCAACTGGAGCCGGGGATATATATGATGCTGCTTTTATTGTGACCTATCTTAAAGGCTGGGATATTAAGGAGATACTTAGATTTGCTAATGCTGCAGGAGCGATAAAGGTAACTAAATTTGGGCCAATGGAGGGACCTATGAGCTTTGAGGAAGTTATGAATTTTATAAAGAAATTTAGATAATCTCATTTTATGAAAAAGAATTTTTCTAATCTATTTTTATAAGCTTATGCAAATATTTATATATGCCTATTATATTTCATAAATGTAAAATATTTGATTGGGGAAATATTTGGTTGGATGGGGTAGGTCTTTCTGGTTAGCGATAAAGGCTACTATATTCACAGTTCTATGGATGATCTTGGGCGGAATAATAATTGCTATTGGAATAATATTGTTTGGCGACCCTAATATTATTAATTATCTTATTACACTTGACTTTGCATCTCTATCTGCGCTTAGTATGGTTAAACTTATTGTAAGTGTTATCTCGCTTATTATTGGATGGATTATTATAATGTTTGGCGCAATGGCTTCGTTGATAAAAGTAGTTACAGATGAAAGTTTTGAGGAAGTTTATAGGCGTAGATATAGTCCTCCACCATATTAGCTCAATCTCGGGTTCACTAAAACCTTTATAATCCCTTTTTCTCTATTTTTTATTTTCATAAAATATTTCCCTACTTCATCTAAATTAATAATATTTGTAATAAGTGGTTTCACATCTATTTTACCTGAAGCCAATACTTCTATAGCCCGCTGTGTTGTAAATGGATTTGTAAATGATCCAAGAATGTTTAGCTCTTTCCTATATATTTTGAATGGTTCTATCTCTGTCTTAGCTCCTATTGGAGATACACCAAATACTAATAGTTTACCACTGTAGTCTAGTAGTTCTACAGCCATTTTAAATACATTTGGATTTCCAGTTGCCTCAATAATCTTATCTACACCCCTCCCATTAGTTTCCTCCATTATAGCTTTTTTAATGTTTTCTTTAGAGGCATTTAGGACTAAGTCTGCACCAAGTTCTTCAGCCACCTTTATACGTGTTTCAATTAAATCTACTCCAATAACCTTTGATGCACCACTATTCATGGCAAGCTGTAGATGTATCAATCCTATTGGACCGAGACCGAATATAACTATAGTATCCCCATGAGATATACCTAACTTGTCTACTCCATGTAAGCAACATGCAACCGGCTCTGCAAATGCTGCTTTATCTAATGAAAGCTTTTTCGGAACTATATGTAAGTTTTCCTCCGGTACTTTAACATATTCTGCATATGCTCCTGGGCGATGTATTCCAATAGCCTCCCAGTTTCTACAGAAATGTACCATCCCATTCTTACAATAATAACATTTTTTACAATATATATTTGGGTTTACAGCAACCTTATCTCCTACATTTACTTCACTAACATTTTCACCTATTTCGACAATTTCTCCAGAAAATTCATGTCCAGGGATCACTGGAAATTTTACGGGGAATTCTCCATTATAAATATGTATATCTGTACCACATATACCACAGAAATATACCTTCAATATAACTTCATCTGGACCTGGTTTAGGCGTTTCTATATCCTTTACCTCAACAAAATTTTTACGAGAAATTATGGCTACTTTCAAAAAACCACCATTATATAAATCAAATAAAAGATATATTAGTATTATTTTAATGTTAAAATATATCATAGGAAAAGTTTGGTAAGTTCTAGATAATCATCTGAACTAACCATTATGGTTCTCTCATCCACCCTATTAGCCCATGGTCTATTTTTTAAAAAAATTTCAACATATAATGGATCAACATATTTTCTGAAGGCTTTATACGGCGATTTAGGTAACCGTGCTGGTTTTATTTCATCTATTCTCTTCATAGCGTTCTCAGCAGCTTTTTCAATAATTTTCTGCGCTATTTTAGGCGGTTTACAGATAGCCGTTGAAGTATTTATACCTCTTTTTACAATAGCGGTTTCTATGTTTGGTATGTATTGTCCTGCCTCTAGACATGCTTTATCGTCGCCAGTAATGAGTATAGCGGGTATATTAAAATAGGCGGCAAGATAGATATACCATCCTATCTCACCTATGGGTTTATCATTTAACCTACACTCAACTATGGTCGTATGTGACCAACTATGGCATAGATTTGCTCCTGGAGTACCTGCCATGGCATGATGTGCGAATAAGACTAAGCCATCATATTCTCCACTAATTTCAAAGGGAGGGTAAAGGGGTCCCCCGAGAACTACATCTACATCTTCCTCGATGAGTTCAAAATTTATACCTCCCCATCCATGGCCATCTAGAAAAGTAATATAGTCAGCTCCACCCTTTCTTAAACCTCTAATAAGAGCATTTAATTCCCATGTGGCGAGCTTTAATGATCTCTCATAATTTTTTCCTTGAGGAGAAGTATCTACATCAAATTTCACAACTCCACTAACTCCTTCAAGATCCCCTAAAACAAATATTTTTCTACCCATATTATTAGATAAAGATGAGCAATTATAAATATCTTCTACATCAGAGGATACTTGAGAAATAGATTAATAGTCAAATTTATAAATGATTAGAGTTAAATACATTGTATTGGCGATTAATATGAGTGGAGAATTAGCCATACTTGGAGGCAATCCAACCGTCACTCTTAGTACTAGAGAGAGATGGAGGCGTCCTATAGAGGAGGAGAAAAAACTTATATGGGAGCTACTCGAGTCTGGAGAAATTTCTGGCGCTGGGAGGGGATTACCTAAACAATTTGAAGATGAGTTTAAGGAATATGTAGGATGCGAGTATTGTTTAACTGTAGACCATGGTTCTACAGCGCTTGCAAGTGCCTATTATGCTGTAGGAGTGGGGCCTGGAGATGAGGTTATTACACCGGCTGCAGGATATATAGGAAGTTATGCTGGTGCATTACATATGGGTGCAAGACCAGTCTTTTGTGAAATAGATCCCCATACACTTCTTATGGATCCAGAAGATGTTGAAAGAAGAATAACGTACCGTACTAGAGCTATAAATCCGATTCATATGAGTGGCAAGGTTTGCGATATGGATTCTCTCATGGATATAGGCCATAGATATGGTATAGCTATAGTTGAGGATGCGGCTCATGCGGCTGGATGTGAATGGGATGGTAAGAAAATTGGTAATGTAGGAGACATAGCATGTTTTAGTCTTCAAGGAGTAAATCCAAGGGGGAAACCTGTTGCTGGAGGTGAGGGAGGAATAATATGTACAAATGATCGTAGGCTTTATGAAAGAGCTCTTATATATTGTCATCTACATAGAGCTGATATAATTAGTGAGATCACTATACCTGAATATAGGGGGCTAGATTCCGAGGTTCTGGGGCTAAAATATAGGGCTCATCCAATAGCTCTAGCTATAGCATTGGTTTCGCTAAAGACTTTACCCTATCGTATGAAGAAGGCTATAGAAAATAGAGAGAAACTTTTTAATGGATTGAGAAATATACCTGGCATAGAACCCGTAAAATCTTATCCTAAGGCTAAATGGCATGGGCTCTATGGTGGATGGCAAATAATATATCATCCGGAAGAACTTGACAATTTATCTCCAGAAAAGTTTAGGGCAGCATTAAAAGCTGAGGGAGTACCGATAGGCGGACATGGATGGGCTTCAGGACATCCAGGTGAACATCTTAGAACTATATTTACAAGGGGATTTGATTTATGGGGTCATGGACGTGGACCCTTAGATACTTTTCATAGCTTTATGGGTCTCCCTCCATTTAAACCTTATAAGAAGGGAGATTTACCTATAACTGAAGATTTAGCTACAAGAGTATTTACAATCCCTCCCTATATAGAGCCTGAAGAAGGTTTAATAGAACAGATTATTGAGGCATTTAAAAAGGTCGTAGACAATTATAAAAAACTATTTAAAATTTAGTTTTTATTTCTTTAGCTATTTTAACTACTTTATCTCTAAACTTATTATAAGCTTCTGTAAAACCATTCATGGTTTTTACTGTAGAGCCAAATAGTCCCCATTCTTCGTATTTTAATCCATTTAATCCCATTTCTTCTATATTTATTCCAACTTTTCTCAAAATATCTGCCAGATCAGGGGTTAGTTCATAGGCTTTCCTAAAGTCCTCTATTGTCAGTAATTTTTCAATTATCTTGGGGTCATGTTTAATTAATATAGCGTTATCATACTTTTTTAAATTGAATCCAGTTTTTCTGGAAAACATTAATACATTTAGTTGATGATTTGGAAACTCTGTATTAGTCATATTATTTCTAGCCAATGTTAGATATGTGTCTAAGGGTTTTCTCTTAGAGGCTGGCAGTACATCAATATTATTTAATATTCCCTCAGCCTGCTCCGGACTTAAACCATATTTGGATATAAGATAGGCGAGCCACTTACCTTTATTTTCTCTACTGAAAAATATCCACCAGACTCTCTGTGCAACAAGTGTACCAGCCATACCTATAGTCTTCTCCCATTCATCTAAACATTTTAGAACCTCATTTTCATCCCTTCCACTATATTTCGCTAAAAATTCTGCAAAATTTTTATCATTAAGTTTTTTCAAATATTTTCTCGAACATATTAATTCTATTTTTTCCTCAAGAGTTTTAGCAACCTTATCCCATCCCCATCCTGTTGGGGCAATCCATGTCCCATCTTTATCCTCAATATCGATGCCAATTTTTTTAGCATATTCATATATTATAGACAATTTATCTTCAATATTTTTTAAGGCATCTTTAACTAGTTTTGCAGCAAATATTTCTCTTAGATGATCGTCTAATCGTCCACCCATATTTGTTTCATAAACCTTTGTAGTCAATATACCTTTTCTAACAGCCTCAGCCATTCCCTCCATTTTTGCTAAGATAAGTTTAACCTCTTGTGAAACAGTATATGTTACAGTATTATTCGTACCTATACCTAGACTTTCAAGTTTTCTAGTAATATCTATTGCAGCAGGACTATTTCCCGCAACCTTAAAAACTATATTAGGCCTACCCTTCTCTACATCTATAGTCCATCCCCATAAAAGATATTCATCATATTTTTTAAAATATTCCTGGGTCTTCGAATAAATTTTTATTGCATCTTCCAGACTCCCATGATAGCTCGTAGCTACATTTGGGTTTAATTGATAGCTAACCATACCATCTGTAAAGTTTAATAGATATGCTACTGGTCTAAAGACTTCCATATTTGGCCATAGAGCGAGCATTGTTGCGGTCATCGCAAGTTCGTCCTTCTTCTCTTCGATATTTTCAAGTAGTTCAGGGTGGTCTCTAAGATATTGTTTAAGTTTATCCCATAGACTTGGATCATCTCTATAAGCTATTGCGGCAAGCTGTGGATTTGTAGAGACCTGTACATATCCTAAATGTCTAAGCCATCTTAATCCGATCGCATAATCGTTTCCAAATCTACATATACCTTCCTTAGACATAATGTAATATATGTTTGATTTAATCTCCTGTTCAATAGCATCTAGAAAACTATTTGTTATACATTTTTCATCAATCTTTTTCTCAATATTTTCTCCCATCCAGCATATCATTCCGATTCTTTGGGGATCTCCGGCCATAACTTTCTTCATATCATTTATCTTATACAATACCACAGCTTTAGCTATACGTGATTCACCATATTTTTTCTGCTCATTCTCCTCCCATTTGTTCAATACATTTTTAATAATATTAATACAATCATTTACTTCTTTATCGGTAAATCCAACCCACTCTCTTTCCATACCATAGAAGTTTATAGCTATTTCAAGTAAAAGACTATATGAATATGCTTTCTTTAAAATTGCCTCCTCATCCAGAGTGGTCTTTATCCAAAAATCTCTTTCAAAAAGAAAATTTAACTGTCTAACGATACCTCTAATAACATTTTTTATATTTCCAACTAAAAGCGGATTTAGAAGGCTGTCTGCCGCAAGCTCTGGATATCCATTTAAAGCTGTATTTACAACATGATCTACATAGTCTATACTTTTAGGTGGATGAGGTAGTGGTTTAGGCCTAGTCTCACTAATTAATCTCAATATATCGGTTACAGACATCATGTTGGACACCTTTTATAAATACTTCGTCGCGATAATTAAATCTTATTATTCATCTTTATAAATATCTTTAAGATAAGGTATAACTTCTTTACCAGCCATTTTAAGAAATTTAGCTGGATCTGGACTCGAATTGTTAAACTGAAATCTTGTAAATCCAAGCTTTATAAACTCCTCTAATCTATGAATCAATTGTTCTGACTCAGTAATTATTAAAAACTTTCTAGCCCTAACATCTCTACCCACAACCTTTCCATTCTCATCTAGCTCAACGGGATCATATACAGCATACTTATATAATGCAGGTATAACCGTAGCATTCCATGGCTCGGTGGCATCTAAAGCTCTATCATAGTCTTCGTCATATGAAACCATCATGTGCATTATTCTCTTTATTTTAGATGGATCTCTACCAACCTCCTCAGCTCCTTTCTGAATAGATCTAAAAACCTTCTCAAAACTTATCTCAATATGTGGTACAGTTATAAATCCGTCACCATGTTTTCCGATCACCCTAGCAATTTTTACACCAGTACCTGCAATATATATTGGAACTCGTTTCTTAGGTTTAGAGTAGAGTGTAGCTTTATTTAACTTCCAATATTTTCCTCTAAATGTTACACGTTTCTCGCTCCAAAGTTTCTTTATAATTGTAAGTGCTTCATCAATCATATCTATTCTAACAGATGGAGGAGGCCAATTATAGCCTAGAGGAACCTCATTCATGGCTTCACCACTACCTATTCCCAAATATATTCTCCTAGGATAAAGATATCCTAGAGTTGCAAACGCCTGCGCCACAATGCCTGGATGATATCTTAAAATAGGCGTAGTTACACAGCTACCTATCTGAACTCTCTTAGTTCTCTCAGCAACTACGGCTATCATGATCCATGAAAAAGCCTGCTTACCATATTTATCACTCCATGGATGAAAATGATCAGGTATGCCTATAGCATCAAAACCAGATTCCTCAGCAATCCTAGAATATTCGAGAATTCTCTCAGCAGGATATCTCTCAACTGTAGCTACAAGTTCAAATTCAAGATTCATTAAACCACCATCTTAGATTAAAAATAATTTTTATAAAAATGTTAATATCATGATTCTACATACTGATCAAAGAATACTTCAATATGTTTTAGATGAATTCATAACTACCTAAAATATTTTAGAATCAAATCATAGCTATGCAATAGTTTGATTAATAATTATGATATTGAAATAACTTAATTAATGATATAGATAAAATAGTTTAGATGTGATAATAATGAATGCGGAAAAAATTAATAGGGTTAAGAAAATACTTATAAAAAATGGTTTAGATGCATTGGTTGTAAGGCTTCCAGAAAATATATTATATTTAACTGGATATTGGCCTATAACTGGGTGGTCTCTTGCAGTAATTTTTTCAGATAGAGATCCGATACTAATTGTACCCGAATCTGAAGCAGAGTTTGCTGAAAATGAGAGCTGGATAAAAAATATTAAAACATATCCAGTAGAATCGTTAAAAGAGATATGGAATCCATATAAATATATAGAAGATATTTTAAGAGGAATAGATGTAAAAAGTGGGTCATTGATCGGTGCAGAGTTATCATTTGAAACAATGGCTGCGAATCATGTTGGAGGAGAACTAAATTATCCATCTAACCCCACATTCTCTATAATTAAGAGGGCATGGAAATCTGTCTTAATAGATGCAACAGATATTATCTATGAATTAAGAATGATTAAAACAAAACATGAGATAGAGAAAATGGTTAAAATAAATAGACTAGCTGAATTCGGACTAAGGGAATTAAAAAATTCTTTAAGAGAAGGTATGACGGAGATAGAGCTTGCAGCAATATGTGAAAAAGCGATTAGGGAAAAAGTTGGATATGAAGGTTTTAAAAGAGTAAGGGCATATGCATTCGTTATGTCTGGAGTAAATGGTTCTAAAGCTTGGTATCCATATAATATATCTACAAACAAAACTATAAGGAGGGGGGAAACAGTACTTGTTGAACTAAATGTGTTTGGAGATGGATACTGGACAGACATAACAAGAACATGGTATGTAGGTACACCTCCTCAACAAATAAGAGATATGTATGATACATTAAAGGTGGCGCAAGATGAATACTATAAAAATATATATGATGGTATACCAGCTAATGAGGCGGATAAAATTGTCAGGCGGTTCATTGAAAAAAGAGGATATGGAAAATATTTCCCGCATAGACTTGGACATGGAATAGGAGTAAGACTTCATGAACCACCAGCAATACATCCTAAATCGATACATATATTAAAGAAAAATATGACACACACCGTGGAACCAGGACTATATGGAAAAAACTTTGGAATAAGAATAGAAGACGTGATACAAGTATTAGATAAAGGAGCAAAAAGAATAACAACATATGAAAGAGAAATAACATAATCAAATCTAGGCTACAAATATTTTCATAACTAGAAACTAATTTGCTGGTATAACTTTACTTATATATCTCTCTTATCTTAACTTACTTTGGTGAAATATATGTATAGAAAAATATTCGTTGTCGGTCATCGCGGAATCCCTTCACTAGCTCCTGAAAATACTTTACCAAGTTTTATTAAGGCCATTGAATTGGGTATTGATTTTATCGAGCTAGATGTACATTTTACTAAGGATAAAAGGATTATAGTGATGCATGATCCATCTGTAAATAGAACTACGAATGGATCTGGCAGGATAAGTGAATTAAATTTTGAGGAGATTAGGAGACTTGATGCAGGGGGATGGTATTCAGACGAATATCGGGGTGTGAAGGTCCCAGAGTTTGAGGAAGTTTTAAATATAGTTGCAGGAAAAATTGGTCTAATCATACATATAAAGGAGGAGGGTTTAGAAAAGCTAATAGTAGATTTACTTGAGAAATATAATGTAGTTAATAGCTCTATAATATTATCATATCCATGGAATATTATTAGAAGGGTTAGAGAGCTTAATCCATACATTACCACTATAGCGGATCTACCAAACCCAACAATAGAAGAATTGTTTAAAGCAATATCATTCTATGCAAACATTGTTTCAATACATAAAGATAAGTTAAATAAAATTTTTGTAAGACTATGTCATAGCAGAGGGATTCTCGTAAACACATGGACAATAAATACTATGGAGGATATAGAGAGAGCAATAGAATGTGAGGTAGATTTCATTACAAGCGACTTTCCACATAAAATATTAAAAAGTATTTCTTAAATATATCCCGATAAATAAAATCTATTATATTTATTCACAAGATTTTATTAAATCGGTTAGAACGGATGATATATATTTTACAACAGTTTCTTTGGCTATATCTATAACAGGTATTTCGGCAGTTAAATAACCTTTATATCCTATTCTCTTTAAGGCATCCATAACTTTAGTCCAGTTAACACTACCGTATGGAGGAAAAATGCTATATATTAGGCCTGGACTATCTCCCTTAAAATCCTTAATATGTATCCTCTTAATTTTTTCTCCAAGATATAGAATCCAGTGTTCTGGATAGCCAAAGGGCATTATATTGCCAACATCAAAATATACTCCTATAATTTCCTGTCCAATTTCTCTATTAGCCTCATTTATAAATCTCTCCATCTCTAAGGGAGTAAATATAAGTTTATTCCACACCTCCTCAATCGCTATAATTACATTATAATTCAATGCATATTTACCTATCTCTACAACTGCTTTAAGAGAATTTTTCCAGGCTTTGTCATATCTAATCTCCGGGGTCACTTGTCCCGGAACTAGAAGGATAGCATCCGTTTCAAGCCAATACGCTATTTCCACTGTTTTCTTAGCATATTCTATTCCCTTTCTTCTAATAGATTCATCTGGACTGGAAATCGGATAAGACCAGTTTGCGCCATTACTTACGCTAGCAGCTTCTAAATTATTATTTCTCAACATTAAATATATTTTTCTAATATCTTCTCTAGTTGAATTAAATCTTATCTCGCTATCAATATTTGTCTTAAACTCTATTCCATCAAACCCTGCATCATATGCCAATCTAATTATCTCACTAATAGATGTTTTCCTCGAAAAACCTATCTGAGAAATTCCCTTTTTAAAAGCCATATTTTTCACCATCTATGTATTTTATACTATGGATTAAAAAACATAATTTATTTCGTTATTTAATTAAAATAAGAGGGAAGAATGTTAAAGTTTTAGCAAAAATATTTAACTTAATTTACGGGATTAATACAACTTTGATTGCATTATATTTTTCTTTATTTAATGCGATATTAAATGCCTCATGTATTTCATCGAGCTTAAATATATGGGTGATGAACGGCTTTACTTTCACTTTTCCGCTAGCTAGTAATTCTACAGCCGTAGTATATTCTGGAAATAGGTTATTTGAGGATGTTGTGATAATTCTCTCCCCAGCAAACATTGTTATATCAATAGTTATTTTTCTCCTCGAAACTGCAAGTAATACATATCTTCCCGCCCTTGCAAGAGACTTAAGACCATTTATAATACTATTTTCACTGCCGACAGTATCTAAAACCACATTTGCACCAATTTCTGTTTCCTTTAATACTCTCTCTACCATGTTCTCTTTAGACGCATTTATAGTAATATCTCCACCAAGTTTTTCAGCAACTTCTAAGGGATAATCCCTAATATCTACTGCGATCACTTTGGTAGCTCCATATGCTTTAGCTACCTGTATAGCCATTAATCCTATCGCTCCAGAACCTATAATCAAAACACTATCTCCTGGCTTTATTCTACCTCTGTTTATTGCATGCACTGCAACAGCAAGTCCATCAAGCTGTGTAGCCTCAATATATGAAATATTGTCTGGAATTTTATGTGCCTTTTCATCCCATATAACCATGTATTCGGCATATCCTCCGGGAATATATTTCCAATTAGTCCATCTACCATCATGACCTATATGTAAAGTATTTTCACATAAATTATGTAATCCATGTCTACAGAAATAACATTTACCGCATGTATTAAATGCTATTATTCCTACTCTTTCTCCTATCCTATCTTTATTCTCCTCATCTCCTACATCAACTATTTTTCCAGCGACTTCGTGGCCTAGAATAGTGTTTGAAGGCATGGGTTCTTCTATACCTAGTGTATGGAGTGCCCATGGATTTTCCCCCATATAGTATCTTACATCACTTCCACATATACCGCATGCACCCACTTTAATTAAATCCCATCCAGATCTCGGTTTAGGTATCTCTATATCTCTTAAAACAAGTTTATATGGTTTTTCTAAGAAAACAGCTTTCACGTAAACACCATATGGTTTATATTTAAAAATAATATATAATTATTTATTTAGATGGATCTACCTGGATCTTTATAATATTTTTCTCCCTAGATATCATCGACTTAAAGCCTTGCTCGATATCATTTAGACCAATTACCTTAGATACAAGTGATCTTACATCAACCATATTTTTCTTAATAAGATTTATAGCTTTCTCAAAATCCCATCTATATACCAGAGTACCATACACATTTAATTCTTTATTAACAATATTCATTACATTTATATTTACCATAGGTTTTTCATATACTCCTATAATAACTATATTACCACCCTTTCTAGTCAAATCTAATGCCTGGTTCAATGTAGTATTACTTCCAACAGCCTCAAATGTTGTATCAACTCCGATATTCTCTGTCCTCTCCATTAAAATTTTATTTAAATCGTTTTTCAAAGGATTTAATGGATAATCTATACCAAGCCTTTTAGCAAAATCTATCTTCCAATCAACTATATCTGTAATAAATACATTTGTTGCACCGAAGGCTTTAGCAACCTGTGCAGTTAATAGACCTATTGTTCCAGCACCTAAAACCAATATGTTATCTCCAAGGTCTGCAACTCTTTTAACAGCATGTACAGCTACAGCTAAAGGTTCTACCATAGCCCCCTCTTCATATGAAACATTTTCAGGTAATTTGTATACCCATCTTTCAGGTATACTAATATATTCTGTAAATGCACCATCTGCCTGACATCCTATAACTTTTAAACTAGTACATCTATTATATTCCCCCTTAATGCAAAACCTACATTTACCACATGTTATTAAAGGTTCAACTGTAACTTTATCCCCGACTTCAAACTTCTCAACGTTTTTTCCAATCCCAACAATTTCCCCGGAAAATTCATGTCCCATAACTATTGGTAGAATGTAGTCAGGATGTAAACCTTTATATGCATGTAGATCTGAACCACATATACCACATCTTCTAACACGTATCAATACTTCATTTTCTTTAGGCTTCGGAAGAGGTCTATCTATAATTTCAAACGTATATGGTTTTCTTAGAAAAGCGGCTTTCATAATATTCTCCAAGAATTTTTATAAAAATCATTTATTTAAACTTTATTTTAATAATGAGACCGTCTAAAATTTTAGCCTCATTTTCTTCCAATACCTTTCATCAACATTTCGGCAATACTTTAGGCTCAATCCCAAATATATGGTATCAAACTATTCTGATTGAAATGCTTTCCTAAAATTATAGCCAAATTAATATAAGCTAATCTCTCCTAAACATTTTGGACGGTCTATTTAATAATAGTACTTTGAAACTCTATGGAGTATTGCTCTCTATTATATTATGAAATGGATAAGAGCTTCTCAAATCTATGCTCTACATTAGGAAATTCTTTGGCGAAAGTTTAGTATTATAAATATTTTTCCAATATTTTACTGATATTTGTCTTTAATCTGTGTTTTATTAATGGTTTTTCTTTAAGCTGTGGGAGTCTTTCAACCAATGTCTCCTCCCTTCCTTTATAAAAGATTCCTATAGGGATTTTATCACCCCATTCAAATGTTTTCTTATAGGCTTTTAGCCTATTTGTAGGATTCCATCCAACATCCTCTAATCTATATACTCTTTTAGAAAAATATTGATAAGTATTATAAAATGTGACACATGGTTGAAGAACATCTATAAATGCAAACCCTCTATGCTTTAATCCCTCCATTATTAACCATGTTAAATGATTTATGTCTCCTGAATATCCTCTGGCTACAAATGTCGCTCCACAGGCTATGACTAACGCTAATGGATTCAATGGATTTTCAATTACACCAAAAGGAGTTGAACGGGTCTTTAATCCTAGCGGAGAAGTAGGTGTAGCTTGTCCTGTAGTTAATCCGAAAACCATATTGTCATGAACGATATAGAGAATATCTATATTTCTTCTTGCTGCATGAGGTAGATGTCCTAATCCTATTGAATAAGCATCTCCATCTCCAGCAAACCCTATGACAATTAATTCATGATTTGCAAGTTTTGCTCCGGTAGCTACTGGCAATACCCTTCCATGAATTACATGAATACTATTTACATTTATATAATCTGTAATTTTGCCATGACACCCTATACCAGATATAATTAATATTTTTTCTGGATTTAAATTGAGTTTAACTATAGCTCTTTTAAATGCATTTAGTATTGAAAAGTTTCCACAGCCAGGACACCATGTATTTTTAGCTGGTGTAGATAGGTCTTTAAAGGTAACCATTATCCAGACACCTCCTTAACATACTCTACTATTTCCATTGGATTGAACGGTCTGCCATCATATTTTAGAAGGAGTTTATCTATCTTTACTCCAGTTTTCTCCATAATTAGACCTGCTAGCTGTCCAGTAAAATTATTCTCGATATCTATCTTAACATCATATTTAGTCAGCATATCATGTATTTCTTTTGAAGGAAATGGAGAAAGATAAATTATTTGAAGAAATGTTATATCTATACCCTCTTCACCCAATATTTTTTGAGCCTCCAGTATAGGTCCCTTCGTTGACCCCCAGCCTATAAGCAATATATTTCCATCACCATATATTTTATATTTAACTATATTTTCTCTCTCCATATATCGTATTTTCCTAAACCTTTTATCTATCATTTTACATATAATCTTAGGATTAATCGAAGTATATCCATACTCATCATGTTCAGAGCTATTTGTCTTTACAATAGCATTTTTAGTTGATGGGATTGCTCTAGGAGAGATGCCTGTTTCTGTAAAAATATGTCTACTATAACTTTCACCAAAATATTCTCCAGAAATATACTCACCTCTATCAATAACTATGTCTTCATCCTTAAACATATCTACAGACATATGGCTTTCAGCAAGATATTTATCTATTAAAATTATTCCTGGAACCTGATATTTATCAGTCAGATTAAATATTTCAACAGTCTTTTCGAAACACTCATTTATGTCTCCTGGAGCAACAACTATTCTAGGAAATTCCCCCTGAGATGCATGCAACACAAATCTTAAGTCACCTTGAGAGGTATATGTGGGCAATCCTGTACTCGGTCCCGGTCTCTGAGCTAATACAATTACTATAGGTGTTTCGGTCATAGCCGCGAGCCCAAGAGCTTCGGTCATCAATGAGAATCCTCCTCCAGATGTAGCGGTCATTGCACGTACACCGGCAAATGCTGCCCCAATAATCATATTTATAGCTGCTAGTTCATTTTCGGCTTGAATGACAACTATGTCTCCATCGTATTGGTGTCTGGCTAGGAAATGGAGAATTGGAGATGCTGGTGTCATAGGATACGCTGAAAAAAATTTCATTCCCGACGCTATTGCCCCCAATCCTATTGCCTCGTTTCCAGTGACTAAAATTTTTCTCGACCCACTTTTTTTCTCTATAGAATAAAGTTTACCATATTTATTTAATGTAAAATTGTATCCATCTTTTGCAACCAAAATATTTTTTTCAGCAATATCTTTTCTAAAATTTTCTTTAATAACTTTTAGAAGAATATCTATATCTGCTCCAGTCAAAGCCATTATAGATCCCATTAAAATAGAATTTGTCATAATCTTCTCAGCCCTATTTTTCTCCAAAATAGTTGATACGGGTATTTTTATCAAAAATTTTTTCTCCAACTTTAAATCTACATCTAATTTTTCATCAAAAATAATTCTTCCATTTTTTCTAATTTTATCAGCGTATTTTAAAACACTATATTTATCTAAAGCTAATACAAAGTCTATAAGATTTCTATGAGACCATATCCTTTCTCTAGAAATTCTGAGAAGATAGGAATTATGTCCTCCACGAATAATCGATGGATAATCATTCGTACCAAAAACCCAGTAACCATGTCTCATAAAGGTTTTAGCCAAAATGTATCCAGTTCTCATAACGCCTAAACCAGCTGGTCCCCCAACGATCACGTAGAATTCTTTTAGCATTATAATCCCTCGATTGTTAAAATATATTTGTAAACTATATAAAAGTTTAAATTAATTTCAAATTATTAAGGAATAGAGAAAAATACAATGATTAGATAATTAGGTAGATCCAAAGATAGCTAACTATTGTTAGAAAACTATTAAAGTTTGTGTTCTAATTATATATCTGGGATTATGT
>CAZKAY010000030.1:0-8671 GCA_964550975.1 uncultured Thermoproteales archaeon
GTACAGATAAACCTATTATAAATTTAGCTAAAGGAGGATGCTCATAATTTAATAATAAGACTTTTAGATCCCCATATCTAATTAAACCATCTACATATTTTAGTCCAACGTATAGATATAAAGATGTATCATAAATGATAAGGGAAATAAATTTATAGACGTATGTCCAGGTGAGAACTCTAATTATAAATGATATGAAAAATAAAAAATATATGTAAGATAATTTCATGGTAAGTTAGTTAGCTTGGGATATTCTTGACCACTAGCAGTATGAACCTTAACCTCTATACTCTGACCGGATGTAAAACCAGCTCCATCAGGAATTGTTATCTCGAAATCTGCACTTTTTCCAGCAGCCAAAGTGTAGGGAGTGCTTACATCTGGTGTAATCGAAACACCTGTATAGCTAGAATATGGCTTACCGTTTATAAAAATATTATCGATTGTAGCATCTGCTGTGCCTGTATTTGTCACTTTAAGATATATCTTCCATCCACCACCTGATTGCTTTTCTGCATATATGTATGTTATTTCTATTTTTTCGAATCTTGTGAATAGTCCTATTATTCCTGTCATCCAGAATGCTACTGCTATTGCTATTGCGATTGCTACTGCTACTAGGATTACTGTTGCTATTACTGGGCTTATTCCTTTATTATTTAGTCTTCTCAAATGCATCCCCATATGGATAATATTTTTTTAAGTATATATTTGTTATCTTTAAAAATATATATGGTTTGCATACTTATATAATTTTTGTAATTTTTACCCTTATTTGTAGAAATATAAATATTATTTTAAATATTTTTCGGCGAAGATTTACGAATAAAATTAAAATAATTTTATTAGAATTATTATTTAGGGTGGTGCAATTGTAGGAGAATATTCTTCTAGAAACATTGGACTATATATGTATGCATTTTTCCATCCATTTTTTTCGCTTAAACTAATCCATCCTTCCTCTCCACCTAAAGGTTTGTAGTCAAACAAAACAAACCAATAATTAAGGTAAGTACCTTTAGATATACTACCTTCATGATAATACGGCCAGAAACAATATTCTATACTTCCTTGTAGACCAGTAGGGGAATATTTAGTTGAAGCAAAGCGTTCATATCCATTTCCGATATCATGAAGAAGCGAAACCCCATTTTCGTTCAGAATAATGGCTCTTCCCATCTGATCATCTATATTATTTCCCATCCAATGTGTAATTATAAATCCAGGATATTTTCTAAGCTCTATAGTAGACATATAGTCGATTTTAAATGGAGTATAGTCTGTACTGTTTTCATAGTTAGTTGATCTTAGGTAAGCGAAATATCTGCTGAGTCCCTTACCCATAGCAGTTGTAAGCCAATATCCTCCGTAGAAATCCCAATCATAATATTGATGCTGATTATGAGTCCAGTAAATATAGGTAATAACTGGAATATATCTTGTTCCATTTATTATCTCAACAATAGCAATAGTATAATAATAATTATCTTGAATATCTCCATCCGTATATACATTCCCCACGAGAGTTGTGTTTAGAACCGCAAATATTCTTATAGGGGCTTTTATCCAGGAATATCTCATGTATTCATAGTATATTGTCCAATTTCCGTAAGGCCTATATCTTCCAAGTAAATGATATCCTGGATAAGGAGTATAAGTATCGAATGCATGTATATTTACTGGGCCGAAGGCAAAGTCTGTTAATGGGTCTCGCATAACAAATGCTGCAACACCTCTATAGGAATCATATCCTCTTGATGTTTGATGTTCTGTGTCTACGAATTCTACATCGTATAGGGGATGCCATACATCTTTATGTGTAGAATTTTTATAGAAATGTATTTGTGTTGGATAGACTGCTGGCTCCGCATCTAGGTCATCTATCCACCATATAGCTACTAGTTGTTCATCGATATCTTTTGTTGGAAATTTGACTTGAAATACAAGTCTATTAGTTTCATTGAAATCCATTTGGGGATCAGCTAATCCTATAGGAAGAGATATATTATTGGACGTGTCTGGAGGAAATGTAAAGTTTTTCCAGTTTTCATATTGTATTGGACTTTCAAGCAAAGTATTTTGAGTCCCATCTATGGATACATTTACTCTTAATTGTTTTATTGGCATATAGGGTATTGGAGGTATCTGTACACCACTTTCTTGCTGCAATCTTGTTCCAAGCCAATATATATTTAGATCCCATCCAAACTCTAATGTATAGATCTCATGCTCAGTATTTTGAGGCCTATCTATGCTCTTCCATTTATGCTCTTTACCATCATAATAGTATAAAGTATCCGGTACATTTCTTCTTACTTTGAAAGTTATGTGGTCATAGGTTGCTGCCTCTACGATTATACCTCTGTCGTCGCCGACTACAACCATTAGTGGTAAGTAGTTTCTATCGTATATTGGGTCATAGTATGGTGTTATTGCTGGATGAAATTTTACTGTATAGTTGCCTGCCCCTATATAGGTTATGTCTGTAATGTTGGCCTTCCTCCAATAATGTTTATCAGGATAGTATATTTCTATAAATCCCTTTGTGATTAGGTATGGGTATGGTTCGCCTTTATCATAATATACAGTTATGTTTATTTGAGAGAGATTTTCGGTTTGATTCACATTGTATTCTGGATGTATTAATAAGTATAGCCCGACTAATACATCGCTTCTCCATCCATAGAAACCTACATTTGTTAAATTTAATTTTAGTCTTGAATAAATTACAGATGCGCTTGACGGATAATACCAGAAACCTTTCATTAAAACATCATGTATTTTTCCACCTATAGTTCTCGGTCTCCCAAATATAGTGATATCCTTCCTGCCGACCTCATAATCTACCTGAACTCCATAACCAGTATATGCTTCCATTATATATGTTTTCCATACATCAAGATATTTTAATCCAATCTCTCTGGCTATTGTAAAGTTATGTCTGGATCCATAAGATAAACCTAGATTAGAATATCTAGAACATAACTCATAAAACCGGCTATAATCATAGTATGCTCTTGTCGCTAATGCTAGTACGTGTGCCGACGCCCTCTTGAAATCAGCGGTAATAGAGCCTACAACTTCTCTAACAACAATGCTTCTCGTCTCTAAATATACTAAACGTGTCTTATAGACCAAGACTACTATCGATAATAATACTATAGCTATTGTTAGACATGAAATTACAATTATTTGACCCCTCTTACTGATCATACTAACCACCATAACCCAATCTCAATATTATTACGAGAACCGTACCCCTAGTTCTATCAGGCTCTCCAACACAAACATATGTATATGTTACAGATTCTGCCTCAACAATTTTGGATAAATATTCTTCTGTATTCGATATAGGCTTTCTATTAAGCTTATGCCATATAACTCCGGATTCATTCATCCTTAATTCATAGATATCAGCCGAGAAAATTATTTGTGGCGGCATATTTATAGATAAAAACATTTTCATCTCATCCTCCCAATTATTTCCAGAGAGATTACCCATTACAACGATATCTTCAAATACTCTAGCATTTGCCATTGTGTTTAGAAGGTTGTAGGCAAATCGTCTTAGATCGGAGGTTTCTCTTAGATAAATGGTTTTTTGTGGAGGCGTTAATCTCATAATTGTAATTAATGTTAAGACAATTATTATTACACCTAATATTACTTCGATAAGTCTTATTTGACCTAAATTATTTATCTTCAATACTTGTTTATACATATTATCCTCTCCTACCTAAGGCTATATAATATATGACCTGATTGTTAACAACAGCTCTTTTAACGATGACAACTGGATTGTTGCATGGTACATTTAACCTATAACTATATATAAGACCTCTTTCCTCATATTCTCCATCAATTACTCTAACATTTCCCTCACCGAAATTTGGTACCACTACTACTCTTATAACATCATATGTTTGAAGATATACTCTTACAATTATCCTATTTTCTCCCCCCTCCTCCAGTTGAATAGTATATCCACTGCTTCCAATAGTTTGTGGTATATTTAGATTCATATATGTGAAACCCCCTTCTCCCAATGTGTGGACAGAGACTATTTCAACAATTTCTCTTGCAACAGATTCCGCTATTTCAGAAAGTCTAGCCTTTTGTGCCTCTAGATAGCTGATCCAGCCGATAAAATTCATGAAAATAGCTATGGAGAAGAACATTCCAATTAGGGCTAATGTTCCAAGTAGATGTGAGAAGATTGGAGATGGCAAAAAATCACCCTATAGTATTGACATATACATATGATATGCGTACAATTACTAGGCTTCCATCTACATCGCTTTCTCCGGTTAAGGTTCGGGTTTCAACAATATTTCCACCAACCATTACATTTATAGTTATAGAACTTGAATCAAATATATATGTATTTGTAGTGACATTTACATTCCGAAATACTATGGGTAGATTTCCAGTACCCCCAGTTTTATTGACAATAAGCATAATATAAGATAATTCGAATGTACTATAATTATATGTCTCCCCACCCTTCAATAAGCTATAAACACCTAGATAATTCACTCTAACTCTCTTACATAATAAAACGACTCTAGCACCATTTGATTGATTCTCATATACTATTACCAACGGGTCTCCAGCAGATACAATTATCTTATTATATTCCTCATTTATCTCATTTGGATTATTTATGGGGGGTGAAATTAGTCTAAATCCGCCTACAGATACCAGGCTTCCACCAATAATTTCAATTGCATCAGGTATATCACTAATAACTCTAATTCCATTAACAAATACACTTATATTTTCATAGAAATTTCTAAGCAGATTTAGTCTAGCCGTTCTCAGGTTAAATCTAACATATTTTGATCCTCCGGATCCCAATGCAACCTGCTCTAATGCATCAGCAGAATATATTAATAGATTTTTAGCATTCTCAAATTCGGTTAGCTCAGAGTGAAATTCTATTAAACTATTACTATAAAATATAGCTACACCTACAGCTACAGTCATAACCCCTATCAATATTGCAGTTGTAAATGTTATGGTTAAACCCCTTTTATTCAACATGTTTATCACTAAAATCCTAGATTAAATGTTTGGGAGAGGAATGGCTCAAATATCATTGAAACAAGTACAGTTATTGTCAATATTAGTGCATGCAGAAATCCTCCATATACCTTCTCTGTAGAAATTTTTCCAGCTGTTAATCCAGTTATATAGGCGTTTAAAACTACTGGTGGTACATATATTCTTATAAGGTTTGCCACGCCAACAGATATATTGGCAATACCCATAATTCTATTTAAAAATCCTATTAATATTAAAACTACTATAGTAGTTATTATAGAAGAAATATATGGAATTATTATTAATGGTTTTAAGGCCCTCTTCTTCTCTCTATCTAATAGTTCTATCATTTCAGCGAAGCTGGCCAATGCTTCAAGAGTCCTTGGAGTGCCACCACCGACCTGTATAGATTCGACTAATAGAAACATTGTTATTCTGGCTAGCCAATTCCTAACCTTCTCTACAAATCTTTCATATATTTTTGTTAAACTTATACCCCATCCAAGCTGATTTGCTATCTTTATTAAATGTTTAGAAAATCTTCCATAATCCCTCTTAGATAGATTTATAATACATTTTTCTGGAGATAAACCAGTTTTTCTAACCTCCACTAAATCTCTTAGAAATCGAGTTATCCCGGACTGTATACCTCTATATTCTCTCATACAATATTCGGTGGCAATTACGGATGGAATTATTCCAATTATAAGTGAAAGAGATATACCTATACCGCTTTCAAAACCCTGAGGTAAGCCTAATCGATTATTTAGACCCTCTATAAATTCTTTTGAAAAGCTAATGGCTTTCAGAATAGATGGAGGAAATGGTAATACAGTGCCCATAAATGGTATAGCAAATAATATTACTAATATAATGGTTACTGGAAGCGAGAATAAAAAATATACATAATATGGTCTATTATCGGAAACAGGGTATTGGGGCTGCATTAAATCAGCTAAATATATAAATACTCCAGATATTGCTGGCAAGAAAATGTATGCGAAAAAGACGAAATTAGTCATACCTATAGTTGGGAGAGCTACTTGAGCCAAAACATTGTTTACAATAAATATAGTGTATAGTGATAGAGCTAAAATAACAGTTATCGCCATATATGATTCTAACAGGATTCCGATTCTCTCAGAAACCTCTCTAGATACCGAAACCATTTCTTTAAATGCCATTTCGGTTTGCCTATAGAGATAATGTACTACATCTCCACCGGATCTGAGAGTTGCTGCATAACCTAACATTAATTCTCTATACGTTTTACTGGGAAAATTTTTAGCTGACTCCTCTATAGCCGTTAAGGGCTCTTTACCTAACGCCCTAACTTTTATGAAAAATCTTGCGGCCTCCTTTTTAACTTCTCTAAAAATATAGGATGGTGCTTTAGCTATCCTCTCAAAGCTAACATATGGAGATATACCTCCAGTTGCCATGGTAGATATATATGCTGCAAAATATGGGATTTCGAGCTCCACCCTCGAAATCCTATTAACCTTCATTATAGAAGGAATAAAAATCATGATTAATAAGGTGAGTGTAGGTAGAACTAATACAAGTAGAATGGATATGATAAAAGTATATTGGGGAGGGATAAAGTGAATTTTAAAGAAACTAGATAGGCTTATAATTGATGATAACCCGATGCTTACTATCAACATAATGATAAATACAAATCCACAGAGAGATGCGTAGGCTTCAGGATATATTCTTAAATCCGCTGAACGAATATCATTATCAAGATTTCTAAACATTTTAAGTATAATTTTCCCCATCCATGAAAAGCCTGCATAAATATATCCTGTAAAGCTCACTTAGCCTCCCCCTCTTTATCCAAGTATTTCTCGCCTATTTCGGTAAGCTGAAAACCTATTTTCGGTCTCCCATTTATATAGGTTTTGGCAAGTTTGATGTATTTGTTTCTAAGTAGGGATCTACTTAATTTCCATAGCTCGTTTTCAGACATAGATAATTTCTTTGATAATGTGCTGTAATCTAAGATTCCTCCATTATCTTTTAATAGATTGAGAAACTTTAATTGGTCATCAGACAATGCTGGTAGTTTAGATTCAACCTTATCAGAGACTGCCTCTACTTTTGGTTCTTCTAATTTAAGACTGAAAGGTGGAGTAGAACTTGAAGAAGACTTGGGGATGAGAGGTTTTGTCTCTATTAATCTCACTTTCTCTAGCAATTTCTTTGGGAAAGTATAGAATCTTGTAATTACTCTAGCTACTTCTCTTATATCTATTATATTATTCTGTATCATCCATAGTATTATCTTCTCTCTAACCTCTATTTCCTTAAATAGTTTTTCTATTGGTACACCTGTACGTTTTGATATAATATTTAGGAGATAGCTACTTCCACTCCAATGGTATTTATCCTCACTTGGATCCCATTCAACAACTTTAATATATTTATTATAGTCCTCTACCTCCCAAACACCGAGAACTCTTCTTCCAAATTTATGGTTCGGTAGAGGAACTTTAGAGATAAGTATTATTATGTTTAGCATCGGTATATATGCTTCGGCAACATTCATTGGCTTGCTCTTCAACCTTCTAACAGCGTTTTCAATGCTATCGGCATGAAGTGTAGACAACCCTCCGTGCCCCGTAGCCATTGCTTGAAATAATACAAATGCCTCTCTCCCCCTAATTTCTCCAACAATTATATAGTCTGGTCTATATCGAAGAGATAATCTGACTAAGTCATACAACCCTATTTCTCCAGACTTGGTTTCCCCTAATCCATAGGATTCTCTGGTTGTCATTTGAACCCAATTCTCGTGAGGAATGTTTAGCTCAGGAGTCTCCTCGACAGTCACGATTTTATAGCTTGGCTTCACAAAATTAAGGATAGCATTCAGTAATGTTGTTTTACCCGCGGCAGTTCCTCCGATAATCATCATAGTCATTCTATGCTCTAGCATTAACCAAAGGTACGCTGCAATTCGTGGATTGAGAGTCCCATATTTTATTAATTCTATTATTGAATATGGCTTCTCTCTAAACTTTCTTATGGTAAATGTACTTCCCCTTGGAGATATTTCTTCACCATATGTTGCCGCCAACCTATGTCCTCCAGGTAAAATGGCGTCTACGACAGGAAATGCAGCCGAGATATGTTTTCCTGCAATATGCGCCAATTTTATGATAAACTCTCTTAGATAATCTTTATCTAGAAATATTAGGTTACTAGGTATGCTTTCATATTTTCTATGCCATACATATATGGATCTATCTACACCATCGCACGATATATCTTCTAGCATTGGATCAGTCATCATAACATTTATTGGACCAAAGCCTAATAGATCTCTCTTTATATAATAAATTACTTTACCCCAGCTTTCTTCGGAAAGCCCTCTGATAGCCTTCTTATATTTGTTTATCAATCTTTTAGCTTCCTTTTCTACATATTCCTTAACATTTTCCTCGATTGCCGCAGGAGGCCTCATTTCAATGCTTAAGATATCTATAAGTTTTTCAGCAGCCTTTTTTTCCTTCTCACTTAATTTTACCTCTTCTACAAAATAGGCTATCTGATCGCCTAAAGAGGGAATGGAAACTATCTTTACTTTGGCAAAAGGTTTATTTACCCAATATTCCTCTAATAT
>CAZKAY010000030.1:8681-21734 GCA_964550975.1 uncultured Thermoproteales archaeon
ATATTGTATTCAGGCTTACATGATAGGAAAATAAATTTTTTGTCTTCTGGAATCTCTAGATACATATTCCATGCAGGAAAAAACTTTCTCTTAACTTTCTTCTTCTCTTTAACCTCTTTTTTAACCCTAACCTTAACTTTCTCCTCCTTACCTTTACTTTTTTCTTTCATAGACTCTGTAGTAGCACTTTTCGCATCAGCCATAAAATGTACACCCGTAACTAATATATTAATGAAGGCTCTACAATATATATTTGTTGGACAAAAACTTTATAATATATTCAAAAAGTACAAAAAATACAAAAATTTTTAAAGCATAAAGGATATAAAATTTCTTTACTAATAATCAGAACCTCTTTCATTAATTTTACATATTATAGAAAGAAAGAGCCGGCCCAAAATGTTTCGATGGAGTTGCTTATTAATTTATGCCTCTAAAAGTCTAAGGAAAACAAGCCCCAATTAAAATAGTTGAAAATATTATGTTTCAGAAATTATATGTGGAGACCTTAAAGGTATTAGAACTGCAGGAGAGAGAATGACTCTAAGAAAATGAATAAAATTGTAAACATTTTCTGGAGCCATCGCTAATTGAATTAAAAATACTGCTGAAAACTATTGTATAGGACTACACTAATAGATGAGAGAAATATGTCAAGCATATGTCCAATATGTGGAGCAAAGGGAAAGAATTTATCGCGACCTGTTTCACTGCTAAAAATGCAATAAATACATGAATACAAATGTAGTCGGACACTAAACATAGCAAATATAAAGAAATAGCTGGATCCATATATAGGTTTAGCCTACATAAGGATTACATATTGGACAGTCTTAGAAAGAGATATATAAAGATGTAAGGATAATTAATATAGAGTTATAGCTTAGATAGGCTGATTAAATGCATGCTATATTAGAATATATTGGTGTTACTCTTATTATAGTCATTATATTATTTTCAACAATGTATGCTATAAATGCGTCTACAACACGTCTATCTCATATAAAAGAAGAACAGCTTTGTACAGTTGCTGAAAGACTTATGGATAAAATAATATTGACACCCGGATATCCATATGATTGGGGATATAATTTCTCCCTACATAATGGAAGTCTTACCGACTTCGGGTTAGCAGAATATGGTTCTAGGACTCCGTATGAACTTGATCCAGAGAAAATTTTGAGACTTGTAAATTTAACTCAATTGCCGAATCCTCTATATATTTCAGGTGAAGAGATAGCAGAATTACTCGGCATTAAAGAAAAATACTTTTTCGTACTTGAAATGAAGCCTTTAATAAATATTTATAGTAGAGTTTTAACCTATAAAACTCTTGGACATGGAAAAGGTCAAGGCACATCCTCTTTACCAGAAAAAATCGAAGTCACGTTGACAAATTATTATGGCGTCAACATAGCGGGTGCAAATGTTACTGGCATATATATATTGGTCTGGGTTAAGAGTTTAGGTCAAAATCAATCATATAATTATTATTCTCCAACCCCTGTTAAAAGTAATATAACGTGGTTTGATGGAAAATGTATATTAGATTTTAGCGAAGAATTGGATGATGCCTTGGATGAAATTAAGCAGAAATCGTATAAAAAACTTTTCGGCATGGTATTAATACATGTTAATTGGCATGGATTTGTAAGTGTGGGTTATTCTTTACCTTATAGTTTAGGAGATATTGTAGAGGGATATATTATTGGTAATTATTTAATTGTTAACTATAATGTGACAATAATCCCTAGGGCAGCTATACTCATAAAGGACGAGGTTTTGCAAGCTGTTCCAGAATATAGAAGCTTATTACAGGTGACTGCAGTAGAAATAGTGGATGAAGATAATCCCGCCTATAGAGTTATAAATAGTGGAGCAAAAAAATATAGAGTTTATCGATTAGAATATGTAGAGAAACTCGCATCTCATATAATTATGGTTGGTACATATACTCTTGGACAGGGTGGAAGAAGAATTGTCTTGCTCCCAATTAGCAGGATGCCTATGCTATATATAAGATATGGAACTTATGAAGAACCTGTAAATGCTGTAAATATTGTAAGAATCGCATATTTCTTTAATTATCCATATATAGTTAGATTAACCTTATGGAGGAAGGAGGAAGGTTAGATAAAAAGCATTCCTATTAATAAAGTTAGTGATAAAAATATTGGTATAGGTAGTGCTGGCAAAGCCCTTCTCTTCTCAAGGAGTTTAAATGTTATGAAAGCTCCAACACATATTCCCATGCCAATTATAAAGGCACGTGTAATATTTGTATAGATATATGTTCCACTTACAATCATTGAATAAAAAATTATGTCTCCAAGACCTATATGTATTCCTAAAAAGGGTACTGTAACTCCCTTCAGTAGGGTATCTCGACCCTCCACCTCTATCCCATTACTAGGTTCTAAGTTAATTAGATATTTCAATGGCCCATAGAATACTGAATATATGTCATATAGTGATGCTAGTAGTGATATCAGTATTATGCTCCATAGGGGTATTATTACGCCAAATAGGCATCCAGCCGCAGAACCATATACCAATGTTATTATTGTGGTTAATAGATTTTCCTTCATTTTGAATACTACAAATGTTGTTATAAAAGAAGCTATAATAAATAGGATTTGAAATACATCTATGTAGTAATCGATCGGAATATCTAGTAAGGTCATAATTGCTATTCCATAGATTTCGATTATTCCGTAAAGTGATATGAGAAAAGATGATATGAATAATAGTTTTAATATACTTATTTTTCTTATCTTTATAATTATGAATAAGAGTATGCTGCCAAAGACTATTAAAAGGAAAAAGAGAATAGAATTATATATTGTGGCACTTAATGTTACCTCTCTTAAAAATGGTGTCTCAATATCCTCCAAAATATTTGAAGTTACTAGAAAACTTGTAAAAAGTATTGATAAGAGAACATTTACTATAACTGGTATAACATGGATAAATTTTATTCTTTTCAAATAACCCCCTAATTAGTGAATAAAATACTCTTTACTTCTATGGTAGTAAGATATATTTTAAGAAATATAAATATATTTATTTCATAATAATATTCATCGATTACCAGTTATTTTATTTAATAATCTCTTAATAATATCCATTGCAGACCTCTTATTAATAGCAGATAGCGGTTGTATATTATCTATCTCATCATCTAAAATATCCATAACCATAGATAGCCTTGCGGATGGGAGATCGATTTTATTTGCCCCTATAATGTAAGGGATCCCTGGATACTTTTCCTTAAAATATTGTAGAAGATACTTACCATTTATAATGCTTACTATATCGCTACTATCCACTAAAACTATATATCCTTTCATACCTTTAGCCAAAATATTATGCATAAAACTAAATCTTCTCTGACCGGGTGTACCATAGAGATATAATTTATAAGATGAATCATAATAGATCCCATAGTCTAAAGCTACAGTAGTAGTTCCCTTAATCCTATTCTCGCCAGAAGCACTGATCCTCATATCGGACATTAATCTATATTTGCATAATGTACCTATGAGTGTTGTTTTACCACTATTAAATGGTCCTGTGATTAAGATTTTTAATATCTCCATAGCTATTTACACTAAATACTTCTTTATTATGAGATATACTAGACCTAAATTCGGATTAGGAGAAGTTACACATGCTAGAAACATGCTTTTATATGGTATTATTAGAAAATGCCTTCCATCGTCTAAGGTTATATCAACTCTATTAAAGTTATTTGATTTTAATACGTCTAAAACTGATATAGTTGCTCCAGATATCGCTGTAGTTACTGCGCATAGAAACCCTGGATCTAAATCTGTATGTATTCTAGATGCAACCGGCAACCCATCCTCAGTTGAAAATACTGCCATATCTATGAAGCCTCTACTATCCTTCAAGAGGTTTGATAATATCTCCTCATATTTCTTACTTTCCATTTCTAACCCCTCTTAAACGTTTTTTCAACATATTTTTTTAATGCATCCTTTATTACAAAGCATTGGGTGAAAGATGGTTGAATACGTGAATTAAGATAAGCAAAAATCTCGGTTTCGTTAATTTCACTTAATTTTAGCAATATTCCATACTCTTTATCACCCTGAAATAATATTATATTGGGTTCAGTTAAACTCTCTCTAAAATTTCTTATAACTTCATACATATAGGATGCTACTCGCTCACCTTTTTCGGAATCGATTCCAGCGATTTCGATTATCATTCCACTTGAATCAAAAATTACTCCTGATGACAATAATGGATTTGAAGAAATGTATCGTTGAAAAGATAGAGGGGTCACCGTAACTCCTCTAACTAATTGACGTCTAGCAAGTATGGGTTGAGATACAGGTCTAGTCTCTCCTTCCTCTATAACTTTACTCTCTAAGTTTTTCACTCTTTCATCTAGAGAAACTAAGTTACTTTTTAATTCATTTAACTCTTTTTGGGAAATTTTTTCGATAGAATTAAGTCTATCATTTATTGTTGTTAATCTCTTCTCAGATAATCCTTGCTTCCTAGTCTTGGATATTAAAAATAATACGATTATCAATGAAAAAATAGATATAGCTATAGATAAGATAGGAAAGACTCCCCCCATATTTTCTAACAGCTGATTTAATTGATACATAATTCTAACCCATACGTTCTAACCCATCTATATAAAATTCACTTTTCAACTATATAAATTATAAGTTTAAAATAATGAAACATAAACTCTGTTATAGCTAGATATAATATTGATTTTTAATACATATATGTATAAGATAAATTTCAAATATCCCTAAATTATTCACATTATAGAATATTAAAGAATATATAGTAAAGCCGAGATAATATTTGTGATGGTGTATATTTTATGTCTGATATAGTTAAGATTGAAAAAAAGATTAAAGACTTCGTTATAAATACGGCAGGCATTGATGGAGTCGTTCTCGCAACCTCAGAAGGATTAGAAATGGCCAGTTACTTTAAATCATCTATAAGTGGTGAAGATGTTGCTGCTATGGGTGTAGCATTATTAAGCGTATCCCAGAAAATATCTATGGCATTGGGAAGAGGAGAATTTGAAAAAGCCATGACATTTGCATCAAATGGTTCTGTAATAATTATGAATGTGGGAGAAGAAGCTGTGCTTATATGTGTAAATTCTAAGGATATTAAGCTTGGATTGCTTCTCTACGAATTATCAAAATTTAATAGAGAATTGAAGGAGCTGTTAAGTGGATAGTGAAAAATAATGGCTAGTAGCTATATTGATAAAATATTTCTGGACAACAGTAGTAGATTATTGCTTTCAGGGATACCTGTAATTATAGTCTCTAGGAAATTTCTTGTAGAGTTACAGAAAAACGTTGAGGAGTTATTTGGAATAATGGGTACAAGGATAGCTTTCCGTAGAGCTGGATATAAATTTGGCTATAAATTTATTACGACACAGCTAAAAAAATATAAAAATGCTGAGAAAGATTTAATTAAAGCTTTATTTAAATTATCGATGAAAAGAGGATGGGGATTCTTTGAGATAATATCTTTAGATTTAAATGAAATGAAGGCTTACTTTAGAATATCTAGATCGTATGGA
This sequence comes from uncultured Thermoproteales archaeon, assembly GCA_964550975.1. Lineage (GTDB taxonomy): Archaea > Thermoproteota > Thermoprotei > Thermofilales > B9-G17 > CAZKAY01. Next base: position 14,278 of record CAZKAY010000030.1, read on the forward strand.
GAGGAATATGATAATATTGGCAGGGATGTATGTTATATATGGCAGGGAATATTTATGGGAATTCTTCAAGCTATAGCAGATACCAATGGAAAGAAAGTTAGAATAAAATGTGTCGAAGTGAGATGTGTTGGTAGGGGAGATCCCTACTGTGAATTCTCCCTATTTTCTTCATGAAGCTATAAGTATTTCCTTATCTCCCTAATTATCCTCCTGACGTGAAAAATTAGTATACCTATTTTTAACTTTCTATTAAATGTTATTAACATATAATGTCTTGAATCTATTTTAGCCATAAATATTCCTCCATTCTCATGGACCGATACTATGTAATTCATTTCTCCTAGATCAGATATCTTTTTCAATAATTCAATTGAATTCAATATTACTGTAAGTAAACCTGCATTATCTTGTCCAAAATTTTCATTCATAGTAGATACTACTGGTAATCCGTCTTCCGTTCCTATTAAAATAGATGTAAACTCTGGGAGAGCTTCTCTATTCAATATTTCCTTAATCTTATCTAAACTCATCTAATCACATCGAATTATGATTTTAAACAACCTCTCCGAAAAACTGTTTATCCTTTCTCTCTCTACCAGGCATAGGGATTGGTGGGGGTATACCTAACTCTCTTACAACATATAGTGCTTCAAAAACAATGTATTGAAATGCTGTCTGAAACACATATTGTGGTATTTTCTTATATCTGATTTGATCTAAAATAGTAGATAACGTTTTTTCATCCCCAGTGATATCAACAAAACCTCTAATAGTTACATTTATGATTGGAGGTGAAGAAGATAATGTATATATGAATGGAATATTAATTTTATTCTTTATTCTTCTAACCTCTCCACTTGGAAGAGAAAACTGCATGCTATATTGTATTTTTCCAGGAATATTTTCAGATAAACGTTCAGCCGATAGACTTATAACTCTTATACCTATTCCCATAGTAATCATTTAATCTATGCATAGAATTATAAATAAACTTATTTATAATTATTCATTATATTGATACTGTGATGATGAAAGACATGCTATGAGTACATGAAGATTGACGGGCGGACTGATCTCCTCTTTCAGATTAAAAACATTATTATACTATTTTACTTACATTATTTATTGATGGTTATGTATGAACTTGGATTAGATAAACCTGGTTATACAGCTTTTCTATTAGGTAATGAGGCTATAGCAAGAGGTCTTATTGAAGCTGGTATAGACGTTGCTGCGGGATATCCAGGTACACCCTCATCTGAAATAATTGATAGTCTCGGTAAAGTTGCATCTAAATTTAACTATTATGTTGAATGGTCTACGAATGAGAAAGTTGCACTTGAAATTGCATTCGGCGCTTCTCTATGTGGTTTAAGAGGATTTGCAGCTATGAAACACGTGGGTTTAAATGTCGCTTCAGATATTTTTATGAGCATAGGTTATAGTGGCCTAAAGGGAGGCCTCCTAATAGTCTCAGCTGATGATCCCAGTTGCCATAGCTCTCAGAATGAGCAGGATAATAGATATTATGGTATGCATGGATATATTCCCGTAATAGAGCCTGCAAGTCCTATGGAAGCTAAACAATCAGTATTATTGGGATACGATATTTCCGAAAAGACTGGGTCCGCTATCTTACTTAGATCTACTACTAGATTATCCCATGTCAGGGGTAACGTGATTTTAGGTGAAATTAGGCCGAATAGAGGTATTGGAAAGTTTATGGGAAAGGTTGAGGAACTGGTAATGGTCCCAAGATTTTCGCAGAAACTTCATGGAAAAGCATTGGAAAGATTAGAAAAAATTAGAGAGAAATTTGAGAAATTTCCTTTAAATAAAATGAAAATAAATGATACTGTGTATGGAATTATAGCATCTGGCGTGGCCTATAACTATGTGATGGACTTCCTATATAGTAAAAATTTACTTGATAAAGTATCTATATTAAAGCTTTCAACAACCTATCCACTTCCATTAAAGTCTATAGAAAAATTTAGTGAAAACGTTGAGAAGATATTGGTTGTAGAGGAACTTGAGCCGATAATTGAAAATCAGATTAAAGTATTGTTATTTGAAAAGGGGCTTAAGAAGGAAATTCATGGTAAAGATCTTGTTCCAAGAGTATTAGAATTGACTCCAGAAAAAGTTGCTACAGCCATCTCAATTTTTCTCAAAATACCTCTCCCCAATTATATTAAATTTTCTGAAAAAATTAAATATAATATTCCACAGCGTCCTCCAACATTTTGTCCCGGATGTCCTCATAGAGCAACATTTTATGAATTAAAGATAGCTGTAGCTAAAAGCAAAGTAAAACCAATATATTCTGGAGATATCGGATGCTATACACTTGGATTCAACCCACCATTTAAAGCAACTCATTCTGTACTTTGTATGGGGGCAAGTATAGGTTTGGCTAATGGAATAGCTCACTCCTCAGACGAATTACCTATAGCATTAATAGGTGATTCAACGTTCTATCATGCAGGTATACCTGGACTTATAAATGCTGTATACAATAATGCGAGAATGTTAGTTATAGTTATGGATAATGGTGTTACAGCTATGACTGGTATGCAGCCACATCCAGGCTCCGGCAAGACATTAATGGGTAAAAAAGTTGTTAAAATTCTCCCAGAAAAAATTGCAGAAGCCATTGGTATAAAACATGTTTCAGTTATAGATCCATATAATGTTAAAGACTCAATAGAAAAGATTATGGATGCAATCCAATACGTTGTGAATAATAAAAGTGTAGGATTTATAGTTTCTAGAAGACTGTGTGCATTAGAAGCTATGAGACTTATTAGAAAAAAAGGTGAAAAAATTTATCCATATTATATAGATCAAGATATATGTACTAAGTGTATGATTTGCGTAAACGCCTTTTCATGTCCAGCGATAATTAGAGAAAATAATTTGGTTAAAATTGATGAAAACTTGTGTACCGGATGTGGAGTATGTGTACAAATATGTCCATTCAATGCGATAAAGAGGTGATATAATGTATAGTATAATTTTTTGTGGGGTGGGAGGTCAGGGAATACTAACATTAGGCGGACTGACTGGAAAGGCTTTTATAATGAAAGGATACGAGGTGAGACTTTCGGAAGTACATGGATTATCTCAAAGAGGTGGCTCGGTAGTGGTTCATCTGCGAGCAGGTAAAAGCGTTTTCTCGCCGTTGATACCCATTAACACTGCAGATGCAATCGTATCTTTAGAGGCTGTTGAAACAATAAGATATATAGATTATATTTCTCCAAATGGATTAATATTGATGAATAAAATGATTATTCCACCATCCGTTCTCAATGTAAATCTGCCGGAGATAAATGAAATTATCTCCTCGATAAAGACCATCGGATTAAAAATCTATGTTATTGATGGTCTTAAAATTATAGAGGAACTTAAAGAAAGCAGAATTCTTAATACAGCTATGCTTGGTGCAATGTGTAGATTGAAAATTATACCACATAGTTTAAACGAGCTTGAAGAGGTTATAAGAGAATATTTTCCAGAAAAATATATTGATATAAATATCAGAGCTCTTAGAAAAGGTTACGAAAGTTTATAGAAATCCGTATTTAATTTCATTGTAAACTTCATTTAATATTTCTTTTAATCCCTTTGATTCAAACCTCATCCAATATGGCCATTCCTTCATAGTATCTTCAGATATTTTCTGGAAAAGAAAAAGTAGGGGCTTCTCTCTATAAGTCCTCTTTATAGCCTCAAGATCTGATAGAATCTCTTTACCCTTTATAAATGCAACATTATCTAATAAGACGTATCTATCTCTAATCTTAGAAACAATGGCATTTGCAACTCTTCTACCATCTATAGTTAAACTATAGTTTTTTATACTTCTTCCATATTTGAGTGGAACATAATATGTATCTATGAGTCCACGCTCAATTCCCTCATCTATAGCTTTATCGAGCTCAGGACTATATGGACCGAAAAATCCCGGAATAAAATTAAACCCCATATGATGGTAGATAAAACATATCATATGTATTCTTACTCTCCCAGGTATAGGTGAATATCCGTCTAATGCAAGTAAAATTAACGGCCATTCAAAATCATTTATAATCACATAGTTTATATTTAACATATATGTCCCTCATTGAAATATCAGCTCTTTATCTCTACTTTTTATGAAAATGATTGAAAATGAGATTATTAAAAATATTCCGAAACCTATATATAGTTCATCTATAGAGATAACTATATTCTCATAATGAAAAACTATATCTGTTTTAAATACATTATATCCATAGCCTGGTATAGAAATATTTTTCACTATTTTGTCTTTAATAAATGGTAACACTATTTTTATAGAATAGTTTCCCTGGGGAATCCATTTAAATATAGCTTGTCCTCTATCATCGCTAACCTTCTTAATATTTAGACCATTTTCCCCAACTAAATATATTGTACAATTTTCTAGGGGATTTCCCCAATAATCTCTCACCAATACAATATACTTATATACATTGACAGAAATTATTGGATTATCTTCACCGTTAAAGGAAAGTTTTTTAGAGAATACTGGTATACCACTAGAGTATATAGTAACATTATATGTATCATAAATTATGTTTTTGAACAATACTTTACCCATACTATCTGTTATATTTGATAAAGTTATGCCCTTATTACCATTTATTGTAACATTTATTCCATTTAAGGGTATACCTGAAGGATTTCTAACATATATTTTAAAGTCATCTATAGGACATTTAAGTCTAATTTGATTTAAATTTCTAGTAAAGTTTATTACCATTCTTTTTATCTCAATACCATGATGAAAAACTCTAATCATATATTCATTTCCTTCAACAAGGTTTTCTATAGTCGCTCTACCATTTTCATCTGTATAAAATGTATATGACAAAAGACTTTTAAATGAAAATACTTTAACCTTCAATGAACCTAAACCTCTATATTTTACATCCATTATAGTGAGAAGAAGGTCGTGTATATTTACATATATTTCTGCAACATTTTCCTTAAATCCAACTATAGTTATATTTGGGGACTGAAAATCATCTAGGCTAACTCTTATCCTAAATACCGGGGGGAAACTTGGTGTTAAAACTATCTTGTTAGAAATATGGTTTCTATATATGCTTCCATTTGGATAAAAAATTGTTATAAATCCTTTATTAAGTTCCTTTCCCTGAGAATTATATATTCTTATTAGAATATCTTCAAAAAATATTTTAATTAAGAATTCTTTGCTATCTTCCCGAATTTTTCTAAAGAAAAATTTTGATGGAATGTATAGTTTTGTCAATGGATCAGTTCTATTATATTCCGTTAAATTAGCTAGTTTGAAAAATTGGGGGAGATTGATATAAAGGTATAATTCTCCGCTATCTTTTATTGGAACTTTAATTCTAATTATATTCTTACTAGTATATAGATAGACATTTTTTAACCTAAAGATTGGAGCAATATTCAATAATAATTTTATTTGCTTATCACCATTATTTACTATAGTAATTTTATCTCCAAAGACTATATATGAATTCATATTTGTATAGTATTTACCATATCCCGGTACATTTATCTCCATAATACGCGAAGAATTAAGAAAATGTGGTTCAATAATATCTATATTGCCTATTTCCGTAAATGAAAACATCCTTAGATTTAATGAATATATCTCATATATATCTGTATTGAATGATACATATAGCATTTTACTGCTCTTAGGCTCTAATGTAATGTTATATTTTATGGATTGATTGCTAAATAATATTACATCAAATATATTTTTAGACAAACTCTCTTCAAAAAATATTTTATAGACTCCGTACTCCCTGCTTTTAGATATATTTATATATAAATATTTCGGAGATAATATTATTTCTCTGGGCTTAAATATAGTTCTACCTGATGGAAATTTTACTCCAGAAAACTTTAGCGGTGTAAATGCATCTATATATAAAAATACTCCTTTAATATCCCTTTCATAAACATCTATTTGAGAAGTATTGTTTTCAACTCTAACCCAATCTACCCGAATATTAGATTTATATATAAAATCTACCCGAATGTATATTACATTGAAATGCCCGCTGTCTGCACTCATATTTTTATAGGTAAGTAGATATAAGATTGCTATAAGCAGTAGATATGCTATAAATCTCTTAGACACCAAATTCACCATTTAAAGAGAATAGGATAGCATATATATCAATTAATAAGATTGTGATATAGAAAATGACTTTAAGATATATCCATATAATATCTAGATATGGTGTTAAAATAACACTAACTATATTTCATAATGCATTAGTATTATATATCACGTTCATCTATAATTACTAGGTGCTATACATGTACGAAGAAAGAGAACCAATAAATTTTATTCCAATAATATTGATAATTATTTCTCCAATATTATTGGTAGGTATGTTTATAGTTACAGATAACTTTTCAACCCAACCTAAGCTACCTCAAGGCCCTCTTTATTCAATAATATTAGGAATAGCGTCATTGGTTACATCAATATTAGGATATAAAATTGCACGAGATGAGGCTGATATAAGCTACAATAGTAGTACAGAAAGAATTTATGTATCTTTAGGTGCAGTAGGACTCGGATTTACTGTATTGGCTGCAATATTTATTGTATTGACAATTCTATTCTACTTTCTCGGAGCCTAAAGCCTCCCTTAACTTCTGAACCTCTCTCATACTTTCACTAAGCTTCTCTTTAAGCTCAGAATTCTCTTTCTCTAATGTTTCAACCTTCTTCCTCAATTCTTCCAATTCAATCAACTTTTCCTTTAAAACTCTCTCTCTAGAGTCTAGTTCAGCTCTTTTAGCTTCAATTCTCTCCCTAAGTTCTATTAATGTCGATTCCTTTGCAGCCAAAGTTCTCTGATATCCTATCAACTCCCTCTCCTTATCTAGCAGTCTCTTCTCCCATTCCCTCAACCTATCCTCCTCCTTTATTAACTGCTCTCTCAGGGGTTCAAGCTCCTCCTTCAATCTTCGCTCCTTTGAAAATATGTCTTCCTCAAGCTTCTTTAGCTCCTCCCTCTTTCTCTTAACTTCTCTTTCAAGCATATCTAATTCATTTTTAAGAGAACTAAGATATATTTCCCTCTTCTTAAGCTCTTCATCTCTTTTTATAAGATCCTTCTCCCATTTATTAAGCTCTTCAAATTTCTTATTATACTCCTCTATCATAGTTTTTAATTTAGACTCCTTTTCAGAAACATCTTTTTCCCTTCTATCAAGCTCCATTTTTCTGGTATGATAAAGAGACATTTCACGTTCAATTTTAACCTTTAGATCATTTAACATCATCTCTTTCTCTTTAAGCTCCGTCTCCCTTTCCTTTAACTTCTCTTGAGTCTCCATTAATTTATTGAGCAAAATTCTTTCTTCCTCAATTTTATTTAAATATTCTTCCAAAGCTTTCTCTCTCTCCCTTA
>CAZKAY010000031.1:0-9388 GCA_964550975.1 uncultured Thermoproteales archaeon
AGGCGGAGGAGAAAAATACACACTAAAAGTAGCAGCAAAACACGCAAACAAATGGCATGTTGGCGGGCCTTACGAAATATATTTGAGAAAAATGAATATTCTTAGAAAGCATTGTGAAAACGTGGGGAGAGATTTTAATGAAATAGTTTTAACATATGGGGGTACGGTTATAATTGATAGGGAGGAGAAGAATGTTAGAAAGAAATTTGAGGAGTATGAACCTAATAGAATTAGAGGAACAAGGTATGAGGAGATGAGAGAAAGAATGTTTCTCGGTACACCAGAGGAAATCGCTGAAAAAATAGAGAAATTTAAGAAAATAGGTGTAAAAGAAATATATCTATTCTTCCCATACTCATATAGGTTTACAGAGCTAGAATTATTTAGAGATGATGTAATGAAGGAATTTAAATAAACTTTTAAATGTTATTTTTGAAGTTTGTTGATGTTCTCATTTATTCAGCCAGTGATAATTGAACTCTCAGATAAAAAACTTCCAGTACATATGAGGACTGGATGCTTAATAAAAAATCAAATCCTATATAAGTATACAATGTCATTTACAAGTAAAAATATTAAATATGTTTAATATAAAATTATATTTTCACTTTTAGACTTATATCCTGCTCCGTTAATGGATCTATTCTCCCATTTAATTTTTCTCTAAACCATTTCTCCATTTTGCCAAGTAATAGATATGCTAGGTCAATATTTTCTTCAGCAATGTTATTTAATTCTAGTGGATCTTTATCTAAATCATATAGTTCTAAAAATCCTGCCGGATTTCCATAGAAATCCGGTCTAAGTGTTTCTATAAGCTTATATCTATTTGTCCTGATAGCTCGTTTAGTCATTCTAGTATTTTCAACAGAATATATTGAATCATATCCTTCCTCACCTTCCTCTACGATTCTCATAAGACTTTTTCCTTCCACGTTTTTTGGAATCTCTATACTAAGTAAATCTAATATTGTAGGCACTAAATCTATATGTTGTACAAATTTTTCAACAATTTTTCTCCTATATAATGATTCAGGGAATCTTATGATTAATGGTATATGTATATCCCAATCATATAATCCATGATGGTCATAATATATTCCATGTTCACCCATACCTTCTCCATGATCAGCTGTAATAATTAGCAATGTACTTTCATATAATTCTAGCTCACTAAGCTTATTAACAACTTCTTTTATAGCACTATCAACGTATCTTATCTCACCATCATATAGGGCCTCAATATATTTTCTATCCCTAACACCTTTTTCCCTTAACTTTCCAACCCATCCCCTTAAAAGTAATCTGCCCCATGGACTCTTCTCTAAATCATCTATGTTGTCTCTATATTTTTTATCATAAAAATGTTCGGTAATATCTTTATGATAGATATATGGTGCATGTGGATCCCAGTAATGTATAAATAGGAAGAAGGGTTGCTGAAATCTACAAATATTTTTGAGGCAATAAAAGACTTTCTCATTAACTATTGATGCATTTATCTTTACACCCCTAGAAACAACTGTTTTACCACTAATATCAATATAATAATCAAAGCCTCTAATAAACCATGTTATGCCAAGTGTACGTGTAGCGAGATTATCTACACCAATGGTTGTAAAACCATTTCTATCAAGGATTTCCTGCAGCAACAAAATATTTTTATCTAAAATAATATTTGGATAGCCGTGGCATACAACCCTATGTGTCGTTGGATAAACTCCAGTAAACTGAGTAGTATATGAGGGATGGGTAGGTATAGCTGGTGCAAAAGCATTTTTAAATAAAACACCCTCACCTGCAATCCTATCTATATTTGGACTAGTATTCTTAGAATACCCGTAGCAGCTTAGACGATCTGCACGAAGCGTATCAATAGCAATATAAATAACATTAAATTTATCCATCTAATCACCAATATAGATTATTTTACTTCATATATATCTATAAGTGTTTAAATAGTTTAGCTATTTAATGATAAAATTTAATAGCTAAGCATATATTCTCAGACTGTGGTTAACATGTATAGAGTTGTATCTCGAAAGATTTCAGCCATAGCTATAGGAGCAATACTATATGCTCTAGGATCTTTTATAACATCATATATTGTCAGCCCATGGGGTACTGGACAATTTAGACCCGCAATAATTATTCCATCGCTTTTCTCAATAATCTTCGGCCCAGAAGTTGGTGGAATTAGCGCGGCCATAGGCACATTTATAGCAGATTCTATGAAACATGGAACGCTTTATCTAAAAAGCTTCATCGCAGCAGTTCCATCAAACTTCTTTGCATTCTATTTATTTGGAAAAATATTGGAGAAAAAGTTTAGTTGGCATCGATTTATACATGCATCGATAATCTCAATATTTTTGGGAAATCTTTTATGCGCATTTCTCGTAGCAGTATACTATCTCCTATTTATCCCCGGCTTCGCGTCTTCGCCTACATTATTGATAGTAAGCTTTGTTATAGGATTAACATCCTGGTGGTTTTCGACAATGATACCCTTCCAGCTACTACTAATACCACCCATATTGAAGAGTATTGTTTCAGCTTATCCAAACCTTGTATCAGAGGATGTTAAAAACACAAGTTTAAAAGAAGAAATTTCTAAAAAAGAATTATTTTTAAGCCTATCTATTCCAGGGATAATAATGATTTTAATAGCAATATTAATATTTTATTCTGAATCAGTGGCATATATATTTGTAGGAGGGCTTTCATCAAAATATAGATTGGTCGTAAAATCGTTGATTGAAATAATATTTTCACTTACAGGCGGGGCATTAATGATCTGCGGTGGAATAGTATATTTAGCCAAGAAGAAATATAAATAATCAAATATTTTATATTTTATCCCCAGTATATAATCATTATTTCGTTTTATATAATAATAAGAATTTTCTTAGACTTATGAAGAATTCTTCAAAGTCTCTGACGTGTTCAGCTGTCCAAGCATATTTTCCAAATATTTTTACAGATACATATTTTTCCTCAACTTTCAAAATAAGTAAATAGGGGGTTTCTCTCTCCACGCCATAAGCAGTATCAACTATTATTTTACTATCCTGTATTTCAAGTCCAGTTATCTTTAAGCCGGGTATTACCTCTCTTTTTTTAACAGATTCTTTTAGGAAGGATATGAAGGATTTCGTATTACGAATCTTTATCGGTATGTTTACTGTTACACCATTATATATTTTTTTAACGCTTATCCTTTCTTCTCCTCCCGGGATAATCTCTTTAATACTCTTAAACTTTATAGCTATATATGCTAATATCGTTGAGGTATATATTGGTATTAATGAGATTAAGAATATGCTTGATAGATTGCTTTTAATTTCGATAAAACTTAATCCTCTACTGATAAAATAATTTGCAAATATAATTGTAATTAACCCACCTAGAGATGCTATATAGATTCCCTCTAGTAGCAATAATAAACTTACAGCCTTAGGACTTGCTCCTAGACAGCTCATAGTCGTATATTCACGTCTTCTCTCATATATTGTTCCAAGCATTGTTGAGAAAAGCGTTAATGATAAAATTATTATCGAGACAATAATATAACCCGTAAATCCTGCTGGAAGAAAATAGGTTCCTAAAGTATAGTAAAGCATACCACCTTCTTTACTTAACATATATATGTATGGAGTCCTTATAACCGCTTTACCTCCACTTTCTTCCTCTGATCTAAACATCTTAATATATGTTAAAATAAGATTTTCATCTATGCTATCATTATATATGACAATTATAGCTTTCCCATTATATTGAGATATAAGATTTAAGACTTCTTCCTGAGAAATACTTTCACGAAACAACAATATATCTGGAGTAATATTATATTTCTTTAAAATTGGATGAAAAGTAAATTTTCCATCAACAATATAAGTTGATTTTAATTCTTTAATATATACACTGCTTCCCTGACTAAATATACTTTTATTGGCATTTAATAGAATATTTTTGTTGGATGAATTAATTTTTTTCTGTAATGTTATATAGGGTATCTTCTCAATATCATTATGACTAACTATTCCAAGTATAAGTTTCCTATCATTACATGTCACTTCTATTTCTTCAAATATTATAGGGTTTTTGAATAACGTTAAAAATATTGTCCTCATTTCATAATCTATATTTATATAGTCTTCGTAGGACTCGGTTCCTGTAACGCCTCCTATCCACTTATATTCTCTATATAATAGTATTCCTATATTTTGATTATAAGATAGATTTATTGGAATTTTATAAATAGTTGTTACTGGATTTATCGAGACAACTGATATTAATGATAATGTTATCGCAAAAATTGTTATAAGATTTAAAATAAATCTTGTTCGTCTCCCCTTTATTAGACGAACAACTATTTCTGATAGAAGCCATGTGTCACCTCTACTAAATAGTATTGCAGTAGGTATTATAAATGGTAGGAATACTATTAGAAAGGTCATTAGATATTCTAATCTAAAACTTAATAAGAAGAAAACTGATTTTAAAAAAGGTGTCGGATTAACATCATATAAAATTTTTAGAAATAAGATAAATAATAGTAGTAGATTAATATTTCTATAAATTTTTTTCTCAAACAATAATCTAGATAAAAGTTGGGCAGCTGAAATAGATATGAAAATAGATATTGCCAGATAAAGGGCTTCATTAAACATATTAGATTCCTCTAATTAATTCTATAAAGAGATAACAAGGTCCCGCTGCAGACATAGCTACACAAAATCCTTGCTCGGGATTTCCACACATGGTTCCCTCAACTTCATCATAGTATCTACCTAATGATGGAATATAGCCAGATCTATATAAACCATGTGGATCAGACTTTACTTTTAGGCCAGGCAAAAATAAAATATTTCCGGATTTAAAACGCATTTTCATTATCCATTCGAAGCCTAAATCAATACTTTTAAGCAAATCTTCTCTATTATCGATTTTATATAACTTTAATAATGCTATTAATGCCGATGACGCTGTTGATATAAATTCATATGAAATTATACTATATCCTATTCTATAAGACCATCGTTTGCTATATTTAGGTTTACATGCCCAGAAAAATCCTCCGACGGCCTTAACATCATAGGCATAGTCTTTTATTCCCCAATCATATTGAAATGATGTAGACTGCATTGATAAAATAAATTTTGAAAGATTTTCAGCTGCGGTAAGATATCTTCCGTCTCCAGTTAGATTATATGCTAATAAAAATGCCTCGATAGCTGATGCAGCGTCTTCTGTGAATAGACTATCTTTTCTCCATTCTCCACCAGCAGTAGATAGATGCGGTAAACCATATGGAGGTTGATATCGTATTTTAGACAGCATGAATTCACAAATATTTATACCATATTTGAAATAGGTTTTATTTGCAAGGATTTTATATGCTTTAAATAAAGTAATAGCAGTTTCAGCAGCATCGCCCATTCTAATACCATAAGTTTCTGGTGGATAAGATGTATAAACTCCTCCCTCATCTGAAGTCATTCTTAATAAGAAATCTATTGCCCTTAAAGCAGAAGTAAGATATATTGTATTTCCTGTAACCTCGTAGAGCTCTAAAAGACCTCTAACAATTGGATTAACATGCTCTGGAGCTATCCAAAGCGCAGGTTCAGCAAAATCCTCTCCTATACCCCATTCATCAAAGGATGGAGGTTTTCCACTAAATACAAACATTCCTTCAGTATATGCTCCTATAACATCTTTGGGAAACTTTATTCCAGGTCTTAGCTTCCATGAAACTTTATTGTCTACTCGTATCGGCAAAAAATACTGGTTTTTAAAACTATTTAACCATTCACTATAACCTATTTGAATTCTAAGCGCCCACTCTGCAGCAAGTTTTGAAGCCGTTAGAAAAGTCTTATTTCCGGTAAGTTTATATAACTTTACACCCAGTTCTAAGAACCAGCCAGTATCATGGGAGGCTATATACATCTGTATACTACTTTCAGCTCCATAAAGTGCAGCCCATCTATATTTTTTGGTATAGTAGCCTGCTAATCCTCCCCAAGCTTCTGGACACTTTAAATGCCATCCCCATGAATAATTTGCAGGTGTAACTTGGAATTGCATCATCCATTCATAGGTTTCTATAGCTAATGATAACAACTCTTCTCTATTATAATTTAATATGGAGGATTTTGATAATATGGGAATAGATGGTATTAGACTAAATAATAAAATTACAAATATAATCAATGTTGCTAGCATATCTTTACTAAAAAACATTTTAAAAACACCTATTTTAGTATGGTAGAGCCCATAGAGATTTACTTATAATGAGTATTGAGGCAGCAATTGCTATTGAAGTAGCATTTCCTAGTGTTAAACCAGCTATCAGTACTACTTTTTCTTTATCCCATCTTTCTTTACCCATAATTCTTTCAAATACTTTTCCTACCAATATTCCAATAACTGATCCTAGAAGTGAATGAGGCATAGTAGTAGCTCCCCAAAGAATTCCTATAAGGATGGATAAAGGTAATTTGAGAATGCCTAATATTACTGCTATTATTGTTGCTATTATGAAAAACATAATTATTAGATCTAAATGTATTGTCGGGAAATATCCTTTAATAGCAAGTGTAGGCCATACTGCCCAATTAATTACTGAAATTGGCCAAGTTATTTCTATCCATGGATAATATGCTGATGGCATCGGAGCCATACTCCAAAACATGTTTACATATATAAATGAGAAGATAAATAATAAGGGTATTGCAATAAAAGCTGCTTTAAGATATGTTTTAGGTTTCACACCACACCAGTATCCTACTTGAAATGCATTTACTATTACTCCTGGAGCGTTTCCTGGCTGGGCTATCCATCCACCAAACCATATATCCAGACCTTTATATCCACTTAAAAATATTGTTGCCTGTCTCATTAGGGGTGGTTGGGAGGGAGCGAATCCCGTAACACCTATAGACCATGTGCTGACAAAGGGCCATATAAATCCCCAAACTATAAATGGTATAAGTAGATAGTATGGAAACTTAGGTATAAGGTAGATGAAGAGAAATAGTGATGTAAATATTGATGCAAAATATATTGCTAAAAGTTTATTTAGAGACAGGTATCCGGCCCGCTTAAATCTCTCTGGTAATGTCCTTAGATTAGAGAATGCTCTAGCATAATTCTTATATTGAATTATCATCGGAATTATTCCGGCTGCAAGGGCTATTCCAATATTTAGATTCATCCAGATATCATATATTGAACGCTGATATAACCACATTAGACTGGCATCAGGATAATAGTCCCGTCTCCATGGTTCAAAGTATGGTAATGGTAATTTTAACGCCAGGTAATTTCCTATAACAAATGTTGTTATAGATGTAATTGCAGCTGAAACTATTACATACCATGGAATTATCCAAGCACTCGCTAGATTTAGTAAATCTAATGAAATACCTAGGATAACTCCTGGAAGGAATTCCTGTAATAATTGGGTAAAATCTAGGAAAGACCAGATAATTGAACCTGTGACTGAAAAACTTCGTCCAAAGAATGCTTGGGAAAATATGGGTATTCCATATAATAGTAGAGAGTATAAGAAGCCTATTACTGCCGAAATAACGAATCTGTTGAATCTTTCAGGTTCTCTTTCGGTTAAACTTATAATGGTTTCTGCCTGAACTTTTCCAATAGGAAATGGCAATTTTTCTATCTCTATATAGAGTTGAGCTAATATAAATGCCATTGAAATAATCATTCCTAGATATATAATGAAGTTTAAGATCATTAATCCGATATAGAGAGACCATCCTGGGTGTAGTAGGCTTCTAATCTTAAGTATAGGAGAGTTAGGAGGAGGTGAGAACCACCATGGTATGTGTTTGTCAAAGCCTAGTGCCTTTAAATATGGGCTTTTAATCATATAAACTCTATAGGGGAAGTTGAGAAATGGTATCATATTTTCTACTAGAACTGATGCACCGATAGCCACTGAGGAAACAAAATATATTATGAATCCTTCTTGTTTAGATAATGGTGTATGAAAGAAGTATGCGAGTTCTGTGAATAAAAGCAATATGACTGAAGGCCATGAAACTGAGACTGGTGTTGCTAAGCTCATATATATTTGTATTGGTAAGAATATGGCTGATGAAAGCAATATAGCTAAAAGGGTTCTCCAAGTTAATCCTTCCTTTTCATCAAATAATTTCATTTAATCACCCCCAGTATTTCTTTCCCCTTTCAATATATTTCTTTCTATTTTTGGGGGTAAGACTTCTCCATAATAATAATTGCTTTCTTAAAACATCTAAGAACAGTCTATTAGATCTTATCCATACATCTCTAGGCCCTTCAAATAGCTTTAATGAGACTGTAATTCTATAGAAGGTGTCTTCAGGCAATGCCAATACTTCTACAATTTGCTTTAATCCAGCTTCCCAAGGATATAGCATAACCTTTGTTCTCAAGATTATAGATTTCTTTCCTTCAATTTCGGAAGTAGCTAGTTTTGCCATATCTATAGATGCAAATGTTTTATGTGCTCTTTCAATTCTATACTCATCCAAAAATTCTTTAATATATAATAACAGACCAATAATTTCCTCTTTCTTTGCTCTTATTGGAGTAGGTATTATCCAAGTATTTTCTCTCGGCTTTGTAGATATTCTCCACTTTCTTTCAAAAGATGGTGTTACAAGTGAACCAATTTTTATTGCAGGTATTATTGATGGTAAAATTGTTGTAACGAATGATAATGCTATTGCTATTATAACCATGCTTGAAGCATAATTTGGATAAAAGCTGGGACCCATGACAGGAACTAATAGTTTTAATATAAGTATACCAATAGTATATCCGATTACACTGGCAATTAAAGCATAGGTTACTGCTTCAGCTAAAAATAATCCAATTACATGTAGAGGTGCTAGACCTATTGAAGACAGTATTTTTGTATCTCTTTGTCTTTGATATACTAGTGAAAACATCATATTGAAAATTATCAGTGAGACTAGTATAATGGGCGGTAGCATCGTACTCCATCCTATTCCAGCTAATCCTGCATAGGCCAGATACCCTGTAACATAACTTTTACGAGAAACCATTAAATACATATTAACAGCCATTTCTGATAATATTTTAGCTGTATCTGATATTTTTTCATATCTATTGCTGAAAATGCAGTAACTGCTTTTAATAGAACCCGGGAATTTTATTAACTTCTCTGTCGGAACAATAATAATATTATTCCATTCTATATGTGGCTCTGTTCCAATAGGTTTTTCTTGAGTCATCTCCCAAATATTTATAGGTGTTATTTCTTTTAGATCTATATCTATCATTACGTCGGCAGCTGCAGTTGGGTCGAAGATACCTACTACAAGGAAATCTATTCCCCAGATCTTTATAT
>CAZKAY010000031.1:9398-21629 GCA_964550975.1 uncultured Thermoproteales archaeon
TCTTTATATGGGATGGTATACGTGATATTTTTAGATCTTGGGCTGTGTTTAGGCTTATTAAACATGGTATAATGTTTTCAGTATACTTCATCCATAAATCATTTGCATAACCTTGGAAAATTATTTTTTGAACTCTACTGCTTTCTCCTTTGTCAATTCCTAAAAATGCCTTTATAGTGGATGATGAATTTTCAGAATATACTATTGTTTCGCCGAAAAGACCGCTAGACATTATTGGTGAATAAAGCCATACACGAAGAGAAGTTTTATTTTCATTAATAAGATAGCTTACAGTTTCAACGAATCTTTGAGGTAGATTTGAATAATCAACATATCTTACCACTAAACCGTCAAATGGAGCTCCGCTTCCCATCGATATAACTTTAGTAATTATATAAGGTACAACTGAAGTTAATGAAACCATAGATATGGTCATTAATACCACTGCAATTATTGTTAAAGAGGATGTATATTTATGTCTCTTTATATTTACTACACCATAGTATAGTGAATATACCATCATATCCCATCTACTTACTTCAACAAAATGTTCACCTAATCTCTTTCTTCTTATTTTTGAAAGTACTCCTTTGAAATCCATGAAGAGGAGGAAGGCTACTATAAAGGATACTATTAGTATAGTGAAACCTAGATATAGTGTCGCTATGTTTGAGACTAGCTGAAATCCAGGATGAAGTACTCCAAGTACTGATATAAATACTATAATCACTAACAATATGGCTACCATTCTTTTCCTTCCTTCTATAAATTCAAATAATAGTCTTTCTAATACAAATGCAAAGGGGATTAGCAATAGGAAATAAGTTATAGTTGTTGTAGAGGATCCTTGGATCAAGTTTCTTGAAGAAATATATAATTTTTGCGACCAAGCCCATGCTAATAGAGAAGAATAATATATTTCACTCCATTTCATTTTTTTACTCGCATTATATGTTTTTTCCATAAATTCATTTAAGTATCTCAAGCTTCGCTCTGATACAGCATCATATACATTATATTTCCTGGCAACATCTATCCTACTCTTACTCAAATAATATAGATTCTTTATATAATGTTGTATTGAAAAATTAAGTAACATATATTCGCCACTTTTCTTAAGTATATATCCATTTCCCTCTGGTTTAGCTTTAGAGTTATTTAATAGGAGTACCGAAAGCATAATGGGGCCTTCCTGTGAACGAATGTAAATTTCTATTTCACATGCCACTTCGGGTTCAACATATGCTATTAATGTCCCTGTAATATGGTCGATTTCATAGCCAAAATGATCAGCATCGGATTTAGATTCGAAGTCTCTAATAATGATATTTATGTCTTTAAACTGTTTAGTTTCATATATCGATCGAGTGCTGCATAAGTCTAGGAATCCTTGTGGATAGGAGAGATCTAGAAGTACTAGTTGTGCTGTCTCAAAAACTGCGAATCTAACTGGATAGGGCCAACCATATCTTCCTGCGCGAACCTGGAAAGCTTGGGTGGTAGATATAACTTTAGCTCCATATCTTCCCAGATCATTTGTATAATGTATTTTTCCATCACTATAGTTTATTACATATATTTTTGCTTCATAGACTCTTGGAGATGCTCCTCGATGATGACCTAAACCATATACTGTGAATGATCCATTGGCTAATGTTTTTAGAAATATATAGTTAAATATATTATATTTATCTTCAGTATCTCTTATAACAACTATACAACTCTTATTGAAAGCTTCATATTGTCTAGGAGAAAGAGGATTGTATTCAACTACCTCTCCTCTAAATATGGTAAATCCGGGTACATAGGGGGCAAATGGTTCTGGGAAATAGAATCTAGTAGGCCCCCAAGTACGCTCGGGTGGATAGAGATATGCAAAGATATTGGCTAATAAATATGATAGAGAGAAGGCATAGTATATTTGTGGTATTAGATTTTCGAAGTTAAATCTATCTTCTATAGGTATAAACCATGAGAATCTATAGTCGTTTGCTGTGAATAACGTATAGCCTGGCAATCCTGCCTGTAGCCATGGCTCTACATCAGCAATATATTTATAAGGTATAGCAGTGAAATACTCGGATTCACCGGATTCTATAAATGTATCTCCTCCTTCTGGTTGATCATACATTTGATAATATATTCTTATATTATATCCACATTTTTTGATTATAAGGTTTTCTAACATTTTTCTCCATTCAAGCTGAATTAATCTATAAACACCATCATACATTTGACCACTTCTTCCAAGAACAGGAGGACCTGAAATATGATAAAAGCCTCCACTATGTATAATTGCAATATCTCTACTACCAGTAGATAGATCTAAAGATAAAAAGAATTTTGGTCTAGTTTTATTCCAAATAGGATGAAAACTTATGCTTTTATCGGCAAAATATTCTAAAATTTCTTCAATAAATGCTCGTGGTCCTGCCAACGCTTGCCAATGTCCTGTAAAGAAAACTATTACTACACTCATTTTAGGTCTGTATATTGAGAAAAGCCTAGAAATTTCAAGAAGTACGCTAGCTCCACTTGCACTATCTTTATGGGGCACTATGGCTGGCACAGGAGACCAATCATCAATATAAGCTGCTAAAACCAAAGTATTTTCTGGATGTTCAGAACCTTCTATGAAAACTATGATATTAGAGGATATTTTTTCCTCCAAACTGGACTGAATAATTAGATTTGCCTTTACATTTTTATTACTGCAAACTATTTCCTTTAAAAATAGACCACTTTTACGATCTATCAATACCCTAGGGAAATAAAGATTTACATAGACAAATTTGTTAAACGATTCTAACCTATTTGTAGAATATGGTTCTATAAAAATAGCTGCCTTTACACCTAAGTTGTGAAGTCTTAACCAATTATATCCGCTATTATATTTTATTAATGCGATAGAGTTTGTTAGATTTAAACCATCAATGTTTTTAAAACCTCCATCCCCGACATAAATTAATCTACCCGATAATCCTTTTAGAGGCGTAGGAGATGTTTGAACCAAATTTGGTACAAAGGTATGAACAGTGAACTGATAGCTTTTTTCCTCTACTTCTACTTTTAGTTCACATCGTTTTTCTACAGGTACTAGAACTGTAAAATTTTCAAGAAATGGTTTTAAACCATATGAATAAAGTTTTTCATAAACGTATCTTATAGCTAGATAAGTAGAATTATATCCAGTATACCTCGTATTTAAAGAACCGAAATAATTTATATGTTCCTTAATATTATTCATATTAATTTTTGAAATAAAATTTTCAAGAGAATTATTTTCTATAGACGAATTGTTTTTAGTCCCAAGGAGAGGGGACGAGAAATATAGAATGAATACGAGGAATATAATTAGTAAGGTTCTAAAGTATTTTTGAGATAGCATATTTACACCTCTAAATAAAAATAAAAAAAAGATATATTAATTTTGCCTTACCACCAGAACCATGCAAATACCTTATTAAATAGCGCTCTGTGTAATTGTTCAGGCCAATATGTAGCTAATGCAGCTAATGCGCTACCAAAGGCCCATCCAACTGCGAGTGGTACTATGTATTTTTCATAAGCTCCTGCTCCTCCTATTCTAATTACCAGGAACTTTATTACAAATGCCAACATTGTTGCTCCAAGCCACCAAGGATGCTGCCACAATAATCCAACTGGATTTAAGAAGAACCAAGGATATCTAAGTCTCATAAATATCATTGCCAATACAAGGACAATCCCTCCAAAAAACCATCCTACTTGAACAGTATTCCAGGAGGATAACGGATTTATTGTACCTGCAAGTCCATTGTTTACAAAGTTTCGTGCACCTCTTTTTATAGCGTATGCTGTAAAGTATCCACTTCTAGATACATCCATACCGATGAAATATCCTACTGCATATACTGCAGGCCATGCCAGTACTACAGCCAAAATTATTGATATAAATTGTGCCTTAAATAGGCTCTTGAAATCAGTGTTCGTGTCTCTCGCAACTCTATACCATCCTATCATACTCCAGACTCCTCCAGTCTCTCTTTCAACGGCATTGTGTGTTAATCTCATACCCATTATTGTACCCCATACGTCTTTAGATGGTTGAGGGTTATCCCATCCATATATTCCTCTCGCCATCATCATAAACCCATTACGCCATGTTCCAAACCCGTATGGTAGAGTTACTGTAAAGTATTCGCCTGCAACTCTAGCCCTACCTAATCTTAGAAATGCGAATAATATGAGCCATAGAAATGCTAAGAATATTGGCATGCCAATTATTCCTGATAAAAGCACTAGTAAAACGATGAAGGAGCCTATTAAAGTATAGGTTGGTAAAGTTTCTGGAAGATTTGGATTAAGATCTTTTCTTTTGAATGCTTTAACGAAGAAATCTTTAAAGTATTTCCATGTAAATATAAATACATATATAGCTAATGCTACTGGAACGGCTGTATGACCCATGAAATTAAACGGAAATGGACCAACTGCGCCACCACCTAATTGCCCTGAAGTCACTTTCGTTGGAAATATACCCATAATATTTACAACCGCTGGGTAAAGTATATACCATACAAAGAACCATATAATCGCTGTAGCCATTACATCTAATGGTAAGAATAAGGCTACTGGGAAGAAATCGAAGTCGAGACCCGGATACCAATATAAAAATGCTCCAGGCAAATAAGGCTCTAAAAATCTTAGATCTACCACAAATTGCCCTATAAAGCCTGTTGATGCTGGTAACTGTATATAAGTTTTGCCTGTGGCTAGTTCAGTGTAGGCTTCCATTAACGCTATTCCACTAATTAGAAAACCTATTATAAATCCAATTAGATATGCAGGTCGCTTTAGGAATGATAGTAATCCAGTAAATTTACCTTCTTCAGAATAATATTTTATAAGATATAGATCTGGCATAAATGAGGGGAAAGGCAATCTTTCAATCTCTATCCATCTTCGAGCTAATAATCCTGCCAATGATAATTCATAGAGTAGCAATGCTATGAGAAATAGAGAGAGGAAGGTTAAAGCAGGCAAAAAGGGTCCGAATGGAAATGCTACGCCACCTTTTCTCGACATTTCTAGAACATCAGTTGGAGGCATAAGCCATGTAGGAAGCCATTGCTGAACTTTCTCAAGATTTCCTCCACCATAAATTGGAATAAAGGGTAATCCTAGTAATGGGCAATCATAGAATGCTGTATATATGGATACATTATTGGCAACTATACCTGCTACTGCAAATAATAGTGTAGCTTCCTGTGGTGTTAAACGAAACTTTTTAGATAATGGATAAAGTAATGCTGTTAGAAATAGTATAAGTGTTGCATAATTTGAGCCCCAGCCATAGCATCCATAGAGCCTGTAGGATTGAAATGGAATGAATATTGCAAAGGCTATTATTGCAGCAATTATAAAGCGAGGAGATTTTAGAGCGCTAGGAATTACCTCTTTTTTCTCAATTTTTTCACTCAAGTTTCCTCCCTCAAACTTTTTAAAATATTATATATATATTAATGATAATTTTAGATTATATAAGTTTTCCTGCAGCAGAGCTAAAGGGAAATTCTGCTGTAGAGACCGTCTAAAATGTTTTAGGAGAAGTTGCTTATATTAATTTATGGTTCTAAAGTTTAAGAGAAAGCGAACCCCAGTTAAAATAGTTAAATATGCTATATATCTCTATCTTTCAGCTTAAATGGTTTCTAGTTATAAATGATGATGATATATAATCAGGTTTTGGAACGCTATCTAGTAGGGTAGCATCCATAATGAGCGGTAAAATATTGCAATTCCTATCGAAAAACTCATTGCTACTGCTAAACCTACAGCGTATCCTCCTGCCATTAGATATGAATATTTTCTGACCCTTTCTTCGCTTGTCTTAAGTATCTTTGAAATTATCTTTAAAAGTATATGTCCTATGAAAATTGCTAGAGAGGTCGGGAATATCGTGCCTATTCCCATAAATAATCCGATGGATGAGAAAGGTATCTTCAGCAAGGTAGTTATTGTTTGCACTATCCCCATTCCTACTAGGCCATATATAATTAATGCCGGATTGAGTCCATAAATTTTCCTAGTATACCATAATGCACTTTGAGCTGCCTGTACAGGCCAAAATATACTTGCATATTGGAAGAGAGAAGAGGGTATAGGACTCATATGCCAAAGATATTCTGAATAAAGCAGATCTAAGACAATAGTTATCGGAGTAGCTACTAGTAGAACCGCCTTTATATAACTTGAAAAAGTACATTTTACACCTTTACAGACAAAGAATGTACTGCACCATCCTTGACCACTACTAACCCCTAGTGGTGCAAACCACGGCCATATCCCCATTTCACTATGAACTGGAATGTTATATGTATTCATTGTTAATATTAATATATTTGATGAAAAGTATGGTATTGTAATATAAAACCCAGTTTCGGCATATGCTCTTATCGTTATAAATCCAAATATTATTGGCCATATAACTACTAAAAAGAAGATAGGATACCATGGAAATCCCTTCAACAAAAAGAATGATACCATTAAAAACCATATTATAGTTAAGATGAGATATGTACTTATAATTACTTTAAAGGAGAGAAAACCTATTTTCTTAGCTTCTCGAGTCAGTTTCATTAAACTTTTAGTGGCTTTAATTAATCCCCTTCTTCCCTTAATAATCTGTTCTCCAAATACGGCAAAAGCTATTCCTATACTTATACTATACCATATATATATCTGTGACCAAAACAATAGATCTGGTATTTTCATACCCCAGGGAAAATTAACCCATTTTGGTATTAGTTCTGGAAAATATCTGACGACCAATGTATTTCCTATTATTGACGAGATAATAGATCCTATTAACATACAGATTATGACATTTTTTGAAAGTATGAATCCCATTAGATATGAAAATATGTTAGTATCTAGTCCTATTATGGCTCCTGGTAATGATTCCTGAAATGTTGGTGTCATATCGAGGTAAGGGAATGGTATTAATGTTATCTGGAATCCTGCAAATGTTTGTGAAAGTGTTGGAATACCGTAAGCTATAAATGAATATATAAATCCAAATAGAGCGAATAATGTAAATATTCTCATTCTCGTGGGTTCTCTTTCCTCAAGCTCTGTAATAACTTCAACATCTACTCTAGCCATGGGGAACGGTAGTCTCTCTGTCTCGACAAATAGTTGGTAGAAGAAGAAGCCTAGAGATAATCCTATAACTACATTCATTACCCAGAAGATTGTTGAGACAGCGAACACCGGGAACCATGAAGGATGTAAGAATGTTCTCACTATCTGTAGTCTTATTAATTTATTCGAGGGAACATACCAATACGGTATATATTTTTCTAGACCATATGAATAAACTATTGGGCTTTCAGAAAACCATACTCTATAGAACATTGAACTGAAGTTGAGGCCTACACCTACATATATTGCTGTGCCCACTGCGGCAAACATCACTAAAATTTCCTGTTTAGTCAATGGTTTTCCATAGAGTAGGGCAAGCCAATAAAAAAATATTACGACGGCCCATGTTAGTCTCTGTACACTACCTATCATTAAACTACCCCAGATCTGTACAGGCATTAAAACAATTGCACCATAGAGTACAGCCAAAACAACTCTCCATGTTAAACCACTTCTCCACTCCCCTATTTCTCTACTTGACACCATATTCACATCCCCATTATTTCTTTAGCCTTTCTAATATATTTTCTTCTATCAATAGACCTTAATCCTCTCCACATTAATAATTGTTTCCTAATGATGTCTACAAAGTTTTTATGGCTTGATTCCCATAAATATAACTTTCCAGTTTTAAGTATAGCATGCACTCCAAATCCAAACTTATTCTCCTTATTACTGGATGCAATCACCTTAACTTTTTCGGTAATGCCTGCATCATATGGAGGCAATCTAACCATCATATTAAGAGAAATCGTTCCCTCCTCTTCTCTATCGATTTTTGGAATTTCCTCTATCTTAAATTTCTCAGAAACAACATTTTCAAAATATTCTTTAAGGAAGGACATTATGCCGCAAACTTCCTCTACATTAGTTAGTGCGAATGGTAGTGGAATATACCATTCATTTCCTCTAGGCTTTGTAGGTATCTTCCATTTTCTTCTTAAGGAAGGTGTTACAAGAGTTGATGCTTTTAATGAAGGATATATACCAGCCAGGATTACAGAGATTATCGATAGAAATATTGCTATTAAAGGATATGGTGAGGAGTAATTTACTAAATAAGTTCCAGGAAACATTAGTGTCACGACGCAACCTATGGATAGCGATACTATATAGCCAATGGTAGCCCCCATTATAGCATATATAAATCCCTCACTAAACATCATAACGGCAACATGTAGTGGAGATAGTCCTAAGGCACTATATATTTTTATTTCACGTAATCTTTCATAAACTGCATTAATCATAGTATTTAATAGTATAAGTACAGTTATAATTAGAGGTGTCATTAACTCCGCTAAACCCATTAACTGATAGCCTCTTATCCATGTTATCAAATAACTTTTATCTCCATCACTGTAATATGTTTCAAGATAGGTAAGTTGTTCTGATATCTCCTTAGCTTTCTCCAAAATCTTTGTGGAATTAGGATTATATATAGCTAGCGAAGTTACAATACCCCCAATCCTTATCGCTAGGTCATATGGTATTATTATGAAATGATCTTTTGTTGGAATCGGTGCACCTGGTGGCGCATTGGGATCTCTAGGAGTTATAAAGCTTTGATCAATATCCTTAAATGTACTAAATATATCGGTATAAAGTATGTCTGTTACAACTAGACTTAGACCTGCTACATAAATTTTATCACCAAATGTAATATTTAGTTCTTCTGCTATATCATCTGTAATAATAGCTTTATAAATGTCTCCTCGCTTAAACCATATATTATATTTTAGGGTTTCCTGAAATGGTAGAGGTTCTTTATAGGTTAGGCCTATAATAGCTTTTACAAATACTGTATTGCCAGATTTATCACTATAAGCATAGAAACCTCCTCCTCTAGCAGCTGATGGCAGCCAAACTCTAGGAGCGACTATAGAATTTTCTCCAGCATATTGTAACATATATTCTATTAATGTAGGAGATAATCTTGATTCTTCTCCAGCTGTTTTTATCAATAACCCCCTATATAGTGGTTTATATTCGCCGGGTAAGGGCGATATATTTGGCACATCTTCAAATGTCCACGAAGTAAAGAGCGTCAGGGATGTCACCATTAATACTACAACTATTAATGTTAAAGTTGTTCTGAGGGGACGTTTCTTTAGATTTCCTACGCTAACTCCTATTGCTGCAGACATTATTGACAGCCTAGACACATCGATAAAATGTACACCTATAATTTTCTTCTTTATTGCCTTAAGGGTTGATAAAACTCCTATTATTATAAAAGCTATTACAGGTATGATGAGAAGTAGAGATATTATGCTTAATGATGCCATTAAAGTGTTATGAGCGATTCTTAATCCAGGGTGTATGATATATATTGTTAAAAATAATAGTGCATAAAGTATAATAATGAGGATGATTCTCGAAAGTCCCTGTTTTTCAAAGAAAATTCGTTCAAGGATTAATGCTAATGGTATTATAAGAACTATTAAAGTTACGCCAGTATAGATTATATTTACATAAGTTTCTCTAGTTACTGCGTACGCTTTTCTAGCAAAATACCATGCCCTATATATCTTAGGATAAAATTCCATATAATTCTTATTTTTCAGACAATTAATGCTATCATTATACATTTGTAGGGCTTCAAGATAATATTTCTTAGCTATAGAGACCGAACCCGTAAGACTTGGTTCATTAAGTATATGTATTAGCTTTTCCCTGGTCAATCTAATAGTTTCTCTAGCAAATCTTAGGCCAGTTAAATGTAGGTCTCTATAATCCCCTCCTTCAACTTCAATATCTCTAATAATACCTAGTGGAATTTCTTCCTTTATAGTTTTAAATATTATGTCAGTAGGTGTATTAGGAGGCAAAAATATGATGGTATCATATCCTATTGCTGGATCTCCTATACCTAGAGAGATTAATTGTTGTGTAAGTAGAGGGCTCGGTGGAACAGAAATATAGTAGCCATACTGTGTTAGTTCGGAGCGACTTCTAGAGTCAAATAATCTAAGTGCAAGAGGGCGCATTTCAGCTACTAATGGAGTTGTCAGTGTTCTTGGATCTATACAGTCATGTAAAACTACAGTACCACATTTAAAAAGTACTACATTAACCAACCTTTTACCACTTGTTTCAGCCGATTCTCTCAGTATAAAAATGGGTCTAAATGGCCATAATCTTGTCCCATATAATCCATAGTCTGGACCCCAAGCTATATTACCAGTTTTATTATTTATAACAAAGGCCAGTATTTCGTAGGGGTACGCTCCTAAAGCCCATCCGGATGGTTTAATGCCAGGTATTTCAAAAAATCCACTACGATTAGCTATTGTAATAAAAATATGCTTATATCCAGTTCCCAGCATAATCATACGTACATAAACTATCATTATTTCATCGTTTGACAAGACTTTATCCCAATGCTGATCATACCATACTTTACTCCAATTATAATAAGATAGTCTTCCACGAAGCAGTGCAAGACCTAGAGGAGCGTCTCTCGAGTGACCATGCATTATACCTCTTATAACGTTATCTAATGTTGATTCTCTGGGATCGTTTAAAAGAACGCTTGTAATCATATATGATGCTTCTATCTGAGGCTTTAGATTATCGAATTTAACCATGCTATAAATATCACAGGGAGTTTCCCATAAAATTCTAGACGCTTCAGCCGTAAAGAATGTCATGGCAAATATTCCTACATGTAAGAATATTTCACTTAAATGGTTTACCTGAGAGGGAAGACCTATTCTATCCAATCTTAAGATGGATAAGAACATTCTATATTTTTTCCCACCAATCTTATATGTATAATCAGTACTACTATATTCACCTATACGACGAATATAGGATATTATTGATTCGATATTTCCGGCTCTAGTCCAGTCAAACCCTCCATAAAATGTTCCCTGAGTTACTAATGCCAGAGATCTAGAATCTGTCGAAAAATCAAATGATAAAACTATCTTAATTTGATCTCCAAAAATTTGAGCAAGTCCTTTTGAACCATTGATTATTTTAGGTTTACTCCAGTGCCTGAAAAATATATCTTCACAGAAATATCTTACACCAGCCATACCCATAGCATAGCCAGAGAAAAATCCTATAAGAACTGTTCTATATGGCTTATATTTGGTCAATATTCTTGAAAATTCTAGTAAGGCAGCTGCACTACTTGCTTCGTCAGCGGCGGGAGTATAGGCAGGTATTACGCTATAAGCATCATAATGGCATGCTATCATTATAGTATTATTAGGATCTTGGCTTTTTCCTGGGATAAATGCAAATATATTTTTTATGGCAATTTCTTTCCAAAACATATTTAAATTAAGTTCTGCAATAATCTTTTCCCCTTTTCTTAAAAGTCTTAATAGATATATTGCATCTTCTCTACTAATCATAGCTCTCGGAAACTTTATTGGAGATTCCAGTATCTTAAAATCACTTTCACCTCTTACAGTTAAGATGGGACATATAAATATTACAGCCTTAGCTCCCAGATTTAAAAAATACATCCAATTAAACTTGCTATTATAGTCCATTAAAATTATCTTATTGGTTACATTTATTCCAGTATAATCTTTGGGGTTTCCCTCGCCAACATATATTAATTCTCCTTTATATGATCCTTTACATGTCTGAATCATGTTTGGAACTAATGCATATACTCTAAATTGCTTCTTTACAGGGGATTCTATTGTTAGTGTTGAATTATAATCGTAAGGTACTATTATTTTATATGTAAGATTCCATACATTTAATCCAAGTTTATTAAGATAATCATATATATAATTGGAGGCATATTCATAACCGCCATATCCTACAAATCTACTTCCATGGGAGGACAATTCTCTAACATGAGTCTTTACATTTTCCATATCTATCTCAGAAACTACGGTTTTTACAATCTGGTTTACATTAAACTCTGTATAGCCTCCTCTTATTAGAGCCCATTTATATGATGTAAAGACTAATATTAGAAGGATTATCATCACAACCCTAATTTTACCCATAGTACTCCCCGAATGACAATGATACATATGTTATATATCGAAAATGTATTTATAAAAGTTATGCTTGTAC
>CAZKAY010000032.1:0-20454 GCA_964550975.1 uncultured Thermoproteales archaeon
CATAGTCTCTAGCCATACCAAGCTTATCACCAAGCTCCTCCCTTATCTTAATAGCCTTCATATGACTTTGGAAAGCTTTGTTAAAATCACCTTTATGTCTATAAATTATACCCATATTGGCATAATCCTTAGCTATCCCCAATCTATCTTTAAGTTTTTCATGATATTCTAGCGCCTTTCTACAGCTTTCTAGTGCCTCATCAAGCCTACCCATATTTTTTAAAATAACTCCCATAATGGCATAGTCTCTGGCTATACCTAATACATCGTGTGTACATTTATGTATTGTTAAAGATTTTTCGAGTGCTTCTAAGGCCTCTGTTAATCGATTTTCCTTACGAAGAATTATTCCTAAGCTTCTATAAATTTTTCCGAGACGCCTCTTTATCGAATTCTGAAGTTGTTTATGATTTAATTCTTCTGCTATTTTAAGCTCCTCATTTAAGTGTTGTATAGATTTTTTTAGTGAAACTATTTTTTCATCAGATTTTAACTTGGTGTGAGATGTCATTAAAAATAACCAGCTAAGATGATGATATATAGCTAAAACGACAAGTGCTTTTCTTCGATCAATTTGTTCATATTCCTGTGCAATTTTTATAATATTCTCGGGAGATACCTTCACCCTTCCCCGGATCATCATCCTCATAACAGGTATAAGAGAAGCCATGATTTTATTTTCCGGCATAGCAGCATTCTTTGAATAACGAATCAACTTATTTTGAATATTTATAAGAGAACTTTTATTTGGTTTAGCTATACAGTTTAAAATTTCTCGGAAAAAACTCCATTCAATCTCCTGCATACATTAGGATACCTCATAAAAATATCAATAGCAGGTTCATGAAATGATTTCCCCCTTCCCTCTGCTGGGGGCAGGACACCTGGATAGGATAGGACTCCTACCTCCAGCTTCGGGAATAAAGGACTGGGTTCATTTCATGAAATGACACTATATAATACTATGTTGATTTATATAAATATTTTGTTAATTTTTCTATTAATATAAAAATTCTTTAGAATTCGTATAAATGAAAATAATAATATTTAAAAATAAAAATGTATAAAAATTTTTAATATTATCAATACTTACCTTTACTTATAGTTTGTTGATATAGCTATCAATATGTAGGGTAATTAAAGATAAATATCTTATACATAATTATTATGACGGTGATATATGATTTTAGGCATATTTGAGGATACGAGAATAGAGTACTTCTATCCACTAGTATATATGAGACCTATCTATGATTTAAGGAATGGAATGTATAGTAATAGGGATAGAATTTATAGATTACTAAAGCCTGAAAGATTTTTCCTATATATGAGAGACTATTTGGCTCCATTTGTTGAATGGAGGATAACCACTGAAGAGAAGAAGACAAACATATATGTAAATAAGATCGGGGAGGTCGATGACAATATTATATTAATTAATGGTAGACTAGTGTTATCCGAGGATACATGGAATTCTATTAAAACTTTCTGTGAAAGAGAGGGGGATATAGCTGTAATGAAAAACGAAGATATTGTTGCATTAAAGCTTACAGAAAAAACTATGAGAGATAATGAAGCAAGATTTTTAAAACCGGTTTCAAGTAAGATTGTATCAGAACTAGGGTTAACTACATATAGGTTAGATAATGTATTTATGTTAAATTATCCTTGGGATATTGTTCTGACAAATACGGAGTTATTGAAGGAAGATATTTCTAGAGAATATAGTGGAAGAGAAATTGAAGGAGAAATTGATCCAAGTGTGACTATATATGGTGATCCTAAAAATCTATATATTGCAAAAAATGCTAGTGTAGAAGCATATACAGTTATCGATGTAAGACATGGACCGGTGTATATTGGTGAGAAAACTATAGTTCAGCCTGGATGTAGAATAGAGGGCCCAACTTATATTGGAAAGGATACTAGAATTATTGGTGGTGCACAGCTCAGAGAGGGTAGTAATATTGGCGATGTATGTAGGGTTGGCGGCGAATTTGAGGAAGCTATTATGCATGGATACTCAAATAAGTATCATGCAGGATTTATAGGACACGCATATATAGGTGAGTGGGTAAATATCGGTGCGATGACTACAAATTCTGATTTAAAGGATACATATGGTACAGTAAAAGTAGTTTTGAAAGGAGAAAAGATAGATACTGGTTCCATTAAAGTTGGATCTTTTATTGGAGATATGACTAAGACCTCGATTGGCGTATTAATTTATACTGGAAAAGTTATAGGTGTATCAGCACATCTCCATGGACTAATATGGGAAAATGTTCCATCCTTTACAATTTATGCAAAGTCTCTTGGAGCAGAGCCAGTAGAGTTGTATTTAGACTCAGTTATAACGACTCATAGGAGAGTTAAAGGTAGAAGGAAGAAGGAACTACCTCAATGCGAAGTAGATTTAATTAAAAAGATATTTGAATTAACTGGAGAAGAAAGAGAAAAAGCTGGAGTGAAGAGGGGTAGATTTAGGCTAGGCTAAATTTATTTATCTAGACCATAGCATATTATGTGTGATAGGTATGGTTGAAGAAAAACATTATATGATAAAAGAAATAATGGAGGCTCCAAAAGTAGTTCAAGAAACAGTTAAATTACTAAAGTCTGATGCAGAGAAGATAAAGAAATTTTTAGAAGGCAGAGGAATAAAAAGAGGATTTATTATAGGTAGCGGTACAAGTTTCCACGCTAGTCTAGCACTCCAATATTTAATCAACAAATATACCGAGCTACATTTTACAGCTATACCTGCATCTGAATTTGAAGACTGGAAGCCGTTAAAAACCGAAGACTATGTTATTATAGGATTTTCACAATCTGGAGAAAGTTCAGATATAATTAAGGCCATTAAGGCCGCTAAGGAGAAAAATATACCAGTTATCGGTATAACTAATACTAGTGGAAGTACATTGACAAAAATATCTGATTTATCTTTAGTTACAAAGGCTGGAGAGGAAAAAGCTGTAGCAGCTACAAAGACGTATGATGTACAGTTAGCAGCTGGAAGTCTGTTAGCATATACAATTTCCGATAAATATGATCTCCTAGAAAAGCTTGAAAGTGACATACCTAAAATATTAGAAAACGTTATTGATAAAAGAAATGAGATAAAGAAGATTGCTGAAGAATTTAAGAAAGTTGAAGATATATTTGTTTTAGGTAGAGCTGCGAATTATGCAAATGCTTTAGAAGCCGGGTTAAAATTGAAAGAAGCTGCGATGATTCATTCTGAGGGTTTCGCTGTAAGAGAATTTTTACATGGACCTATACAACTTGTAGGCAAGGAAAATCTTGTAATGATATTTCTACCTACGAAGCATAGCTTTGAAGGATCTCTAAAAACATTAAATAAATTGAAAAATTACGATGTTCCAGTAATCGGAATAGTTGGAAGAGAGCTGAATGTAGAGGAATATATAGCTAAGGTAATCGAAATACCATTAGTTGAAGACGATCTAAGTATGTTTCCAGTAGTGAAAGCTACACAGATATTTGCATACTATATATCTATTGCTAGAGGATTAAATCCAGATGCTCCTACAAAACTGACTAAAGTAGTAAAATAGTAATTTATCTTACTTATATTTCACAGCAAACCTTCATATAGATTTAATAAGAAAACTTATGTAAAAATAGAAAAATAGTCAATTCTTTACTTCATTTATATATTGTATTCCTTTAAATGCTCCTATAAATGCGTCTCCTATATTTGATGAATATGCTATTACTATTGTAGCTCTATTTATTAATCCAAGCTTAGACTTTATGTATCTCGAAAATTTAGGATATATTTTATCAATGTCTTTGTATATGGGTGGAAGAGCTAGAATCCCATTCTTATATGTTAGTATTAATGCTCCTAAACTCCCCCATCTAACAGTTTCATCCCTTACTTCGATCACATTAACATTTTCAATCAAATCTGTCACCATAGCTATAGAGACATAGTTTCCTACGATCTCTCCTATCTCTACACTGAAAATCTTATAAATTTTATATTTATTTAGCATCTTTTCATAAAATGCGAGTCCAGCCTTAGTTATAGACGCTCCTCCTCTTTTAGAATCTACAATATTTTTAGATGCAAATTCTTCTAAAATTTTTCTAATGATTCCTTTACTTATTCCAGTATATTTTGATAACTGATATCTGCCTATTCTACGATGATTAAGTAAGATATATAAGATAAGTAGCCTTAATACATCTCTATCAATTACTTCTGACATCATTTTCCCTATATTAATTATTACGTGTCTGCGATCACCTCCTATTCCTCACCGCTCAGAGCGAGAGAGATCGTCATCCACATAAATATGATATAATATCATCATTTTATTTTTTACTCTATCATTGAGACCGTCCAAAATGTTTAGGAGGGTTCGCTTATATTAATTTATGGCTATAAAGTTTAGGAGAAAGCGAAAACCAATTAAAATAGTTGAATATGCTATAAAGAGAATAAAAAAGGACTATCCAGATTTCGTACCTCTCTTTGATAGTAGTTTTTTAGGATAAAGTTAAATGATGACGAGAAAGGAAACCTTATTGAGAGAAGGGAAAGCACGGAAACACCTCTAAAATTTAAAGAATCTAAGCCACCAGAAGTAAGTTGGCATTTCAAGGAGTATTCAGATGAAGATGTTTTAGAAATAAGCAATAAAATGTTTAATATGGTTAAGAAGTTTATAGAAGAAGCTCAAGCTCAATTTAACTAACTTCAAACTAATAATATTTTTTAAGTTCTATAGAAAACCTAGCCCACATTAGATTCTCATCAAATAACAAACATTTAATTGAACAAAAACATTGGTCATTATTGAAAGAAAAGAAGAAATTAAATGTAATAAGTGACTGCTACAAAACAGTAAAATAATAAAAAATAACTCTTTTAAGAGGAAAACTACTACTTTACAGGCTAATTAGCAGAAATTTCTATTTTTAAGACTTTCCCATAATATAGAGCATTAGTCAAAGGTAATAAAAACAAAAATATCAGTGGAAATAGAAGAATCGAGCTTAGTTTCATAATATGATTTTTTAAAGTATAAAATCATTTCATCTATGTGGCTATGTACCGAATGATGCAAACTGTCGTCCAACAACTTACTGTAGCGGGAATACTCTAATTACGAAAAATTATCAATGTGGTAGTGATTGTAGATGTGGAGGACAAACGAGTAAAGATTGTGCTGTAGATGATTGTTCAAAACATGTTTTAAAAGTAAATGGATACTGTAGTGGTGGAAGTTGCCACTATGGAGCAATTTACTACTGTGATTCCTCAACACATACGTGTGGTCAACAGAAAACATGTGGAGGAAATACTTATTACTGCGTGTATGATTCAACAAATGGATGGCATTGGTCTATAAGCAAGCCTGACAAATTCTGCTGTAGCGATAACGACTGTTCTGGTTATGATAGCACTACGCATTTGAAATACTATTGTGAATGTCCAAATTTCGGATGCACTCTGTCTGGTAGTAGCTATAGGTGTAAAACGAATGGTTCTTGTTCCGCTCCTGAGGATTATGCGGATAATTGGTGTTGTAATACTATTACTCCCATTTATTAAATGGTCTCTTTTCAATCCAAATTTATTTATTCGACAACTCTTAGATCTAAAATATCCTTTAGCTTTTCAGTTTTAAATCATATCCATGAAGCTTTAAACTAATTTTAATACATTTCAGAAATAATTGTAGTAAAGTTTTAGCAAATATATTCTTCTTCTCTCTAATATAATAATTCCTTAGTATATCTTCAGCCCAATATAACGAATGCTTTAAACAGAGCAATCCTAAGTCCTTATATACTCCTTCGATCTTCTCATTCTTATACCAATCCATATTTTTAAATAATCCCATCGGTACAAAGTACATTGGTACTATAAGACTTCTATATGTTTTTAATCTATCAATTAACTCTATAGTTTTTATGATATCGTCTTCAGTTTCTTCGGGCAATCCAACTATTAGAGTAGCTGCAGGTATGATATTATGTTCATGCATTATAGCGAATGCTTCTTCAACAACTTCAGGCCATTCAGTAGTTTTATATGGTAATGCTTTAGCAGGCATTATCTTTTCAGCCAATCTAGGAGAACCAGTTTCAATCCCTACTTCAACTCCGAGAAAATCCTGAATCTGATAAACCATCTCCATGATTTTAGTAATCAACCTATACTTATTCTGAGCATATTTAACTGCTGCAAGTGATACATGACTCCATGCTATTGATTTAACATATTTTAAAGCTGTTTCATGTAATTTAATAACTGGTTTCTCCCTAATGTAAATATTATCAGCCCCATACAATAATACGTCTTCAGAGTGGAGAATAACACCATTAACTCCATGCTTTACATTGACTTTAATTTCCCTCTCGATCGTCTCTAAGGGGATGTATCTGAGCGGTCTTAATGTAACACTACAGAATTTACATTTACGTGGACATCCTCTCATTATCTCAACTAATCCGTTTATAGAGGCCCCTTTGATAACAGGTATTTCCTTTATTGAAGGTATTTCATCGGGACCTATATATACGTATAATGGTATTGGCTTGTTATTTAGTATTCTATCAGCAACATCTATTATAACTCTCTCAGCCTCACCATCAATAATAGAATTAATCTTCCATCGATCGATTAAATCTGGTTTCCAAAGCCACTGCCATGCAGCAGGTCCACCTACAATAGTCTTAACACCTTTTTTACGTGCTTTTCTCATAGCCTTAGATTCCATAAATTTTCTAAATGTTTTCGCATTTATAGGCTCCCTCTTTGTAATAATCCACCACTCACTACTGGGAGGACCTAAGGCGAAATAATCATGATGGCCAATTAAAATTGCTTTAGCATCATTAATATATCTATCGATATAATCTGGATCTATAATTGCAGCTTTAAAACCAGCATCCTGTAAGGCTGCCTCAATCTTTCTTAAACCATATGGTGCTTCTTTAGGGTGTCCATACTTGTCAACTTGCATTTTAGGCATACATATCCAATTCCATATTTTCTCTGGTAGTATTATTGGAGGAGCGGTAGCCATAAATCCGATAAATTCTTTACCATGATGATTCGACATCATAGATCTGTCTACAGTAATTACAAAATCTAAATGAGTTTTCATTTCTTACATCGCCAGACTTTTATAGTTCTAGAATAATTATTAATTAATATGTTTCTAAGCCTCTCTATGATTTCTCCATTTGAGCATTCAGCTTTAACAATTATATCAATATTCCTCTCTCCACGCATCTCTCGTTTAACATATTCCTCATTAAAATCATTTAAGTATATCTTCTTACCCATAGCATCACCATATACAAGATATTTTATTATGAAAAAATTTGTGATATATAGATTTTATTTTTCAGAAAACTTGATGTTCATATGGCATCAGCATACATTTTAGCATACAGATTCTTAAAATCTATGAATATCTATCAGTGCTTAAAAATAAAAGAAATAATAATACAGAGAAAAAATAATCCCAAAAAGGGATAACTGGGTGCAGACCCACCCCGCAATCCATATATAGGATTGCAAATTGGACGGTCTCTCTACTATTACTCTGCATATTATTATTGTCTAAAAGATAGTAGATCTGAATACGAACCTCTTATCAGATTTTTTCCATCTATCTTCAATATCTTCATTAATTCTAATATTCTCTCCTTATCTCTTTTTAAGTCCTTTATCTCCACTTCAAATTCTATGAATTCACCTAACTTTTTCACTTTATCTAAGTGGATTTGAATTCCATTATATCTATATATCTCTCTAATCTTATCTACAACCACTTTCATACCAAAAATTTTAGTCAATATTTCTCTAACCCCATCTATATCACATATCTCTGCAAGATAGACATTACTCTGCTTAGGCTTCCTAATATCTTCCCTAATATAATATACTAGTTTTGCACTTTTTTCTCCCTCAACTTCTCTTAACTTTAATCTACCAATATCTACATTAAAATATGTATCTATTTGATGATATACCCCGATCTTCTCTGCATTAATTTTAGATAAAATTTTTCTAGCAGTATTTAAATCATCATATCTAGCTTTTATTTCCAGCAATTTTTTCATCAACTCCACCCCAATATGTTTCTTGCAAGAAATGGTGTTATATATGTTTCGACAAGTGCAGCAATAAAGAATAGTGGTGAAAGACCTATACTTAAAAGAACCGCCCTCCTCAATTCATTTGAAAGTCTCTCTCTATTTAGGAAAAATATTATACCTAGCCTTATTCCCATCGCTATAGATATGAGAAAACATGGTAACTCTATTATACCATGAGGCATTATTAATATAGTAAATTCCTTTATACTTATATTTGAGAAAATTATTCCAAGTATTATCCCATTTAACGTCTCTATTGCTATAGGCGGTATAGGTGTAGCAATACCACCGACAGACGAAGTTATGGAAACTTTCCAGTTATTGAAGAATATTTCAGTTGCAATCGAAAATGGAAAATATTTTGAAAATATAGGGTTTATTCTACCCTTCTTTATAATATATCCTATGATTGAATGTAGATATGTATTTGCGATCCATAATCCTAAATATATGGATAGAATAAGTATTAATATTGATAAAAGTATATAGGGATAACTATTCAAGTCAATAATAAATTTCTTTAATTCAATTAAACCCTTTTTAAAATATTTTGAAAAAATCGCCTTTAGAGATTTCTTCCTTCTAAATGGTACTATATAACTTATCTGTTGATAAAATATTCCGAATAAAGCTATATCTATAATCGGTATAATGATCGCTGAGAAAATAAATGCGATCATATTGCTGATCGAAATGCTTATCAATTCAAACAAGAATACTACTATACCTATAATACTTATCGCCGTAATCCATATTACAATATATACTATTAAGTCTAGAAAGGTTTTTACAACAAGTCTAATACTCTCTGATATACATTTAAAGGGATTAAGATTATAGAAGTATGCTATATATGGTACATAGATTGAGAAAAAATTTAGTATAAGATATATTATAAATGCAATTATAGATAAAGTTATAAGGAATAATATAGAGGATATATTAGCGAAATTTAATAAACATTTTAATAAGAATAAAAGTATTGAAGCAGGGATTAAAGCTATTACTAAGTTTACAGTAAAAATCGCCCTAAATATTTTCCTAACATTCTTTATACCATCAAGCATATCGCTTGTAGATGAGTCCTCCTCTCTAAATATTTTTATTGATACAGGTATAAGCATACACCAATAATAAGACGATGCTAAAGAATATATAGATACATAGATTAATAAGCTAATAAGTATAAGTATTATCATTAAATTACTGTTTTTTCTAAAAAGTCTTAGAAGATTCTCCGGAGTCGGATATGAAGTAAGGCTAAGAAGATATATAATTATGACAAAAAATACTATTGAGTTTATAGAGTTTATAGAATCCCTTATAAATAGGGGTATGGAAATAAATGGGTTAAACGTATACGCATTATAAATATACTTCAGTAAATCAGTAAATCTATATTTGGGGGGAGGAGGTAAAAAATATTTTTCATTCAATATTTACACCAAACTATTCTGAAACCTCTTTTGCCATTTCTTCTATCAATGGTTGCAGTATTGCAAGCGTTTTTATTATTTGTGCCATTAAAATATATTTTTGATATGCAAAATCCTTTATATTTTTAACATTGAATGCCTGTTTCAATAGCTCCGCATCCTTCTCAGATACACCGCTTATGGCAGATATAGGTGAATTTACAAGCTCCTTTGGACTCTTCTTCTCAAACATTTTATCTAAAGCTTCCTCCCAGAAATCCGCTAAAGTTGTTATTGCCTGAGCCAGTCTAACATATTTATTTTCAGCTAGATCTCTAATAGTCTTAATGTTAAATGCCTGCTTCAATAACTCTGCATCTTTTTCAGAAATACCTTTTATAGCAGATACTGGTGCATCTAATAACTCTTGTGGAGAAAGTTCTGCATATTTTTTATCTACCAGTTCCCTTAAACTCCATTTTACAGACATAATCATCAATTTATTAGATAACACTGATCTTTATTAAATTTATTTATCATCTAATGGAGATAAAAATAAAAATTTGTGGAATATAGTATAAATTGGGTTTAATGATGCCCGATATATGCTTTATATTCGAAGTTCATCAACCATATAGATTAAAGAGATATGTTTCACCTATTCCCTCACTAAAATATTATCATGCATATTTTGATGAGCAACTTAATAGAGAAATAATACATAGAGCATCATTGAAATGCTATATTCCAGCGGGAAAAATATTACTGGAACAAATAAAAAGATATGCTAATATTGAGACGAGTTTTAAGATAAATCTAAGCATTTCTGGAGTATTTATAGAACAAATTAAAAAGCTGTCTCCAAAAGTATTGAAGCTTTTTCAAAATCTCGTTGATACTGGTATGGTTGAGCTACTTGGACAGACATATTTTCATTCACTTGCAGGAATATATGAAGATAAAAGTGAGTTTATTGAACAGATAAAGCTTCATAAAGAATTGATGGAAGACGTCTTTAACTATAGTCCAACAGTATTTGAAAACACTGAACTTATTTATAATAATGAAATAGGTAGAATTGTTAGATCGATGGGATTTAAAGGTATAATAACTGAAGGCGCTGAAAGAATTCTGGGAGATAGGTCTCCAAACTATGTGTATAAGGCTAAAAATATGGATCTAAAAATATTGCTTAGAAATTATAGATTATCTGACGATATAGGTTTCCGATTCTCAGCTAAATGGTGGAAGGAATATCCACTAACTGCAGAAAAATATGCTAATTGGCTTTCAATGACTCCTGGGGACTGCATAGTCATTTTTATAGACTTCGAAACCTTTGGTGAACATCATTGGCCGGAGACAGGTATACTTGAATTTCTGAAATATTTACCAGAAGAATTGGTAAAGAGGAAAATATCCTCATTTAATGTTTCAGAAATATTAGATAGACATAATTGGATAGATGAGTTAAATATAGGTGTATGGGATACGGTTTCTTGGGCCGATGTCGAAAGAGATGTAAGTGCTTGGCTCGGAAACAATATGCAGAGAAAAGCGTTTGAAAAAATGAAAAATTTAGGTGAGTTAATTTCAATGTCTAATGATAATGAAGTAAAATATATTTGGAGACTCCTTCAGACAAGTGATCATTTCTATTATATGTCTACAAAGACTGGGGGGCCTGGGTTAGTTCACTCATATTTCAGTTATTTTAACGATCCACTTGACGCATATACATCATATATGACTGTATTGAATGATATCGAAGCAAAGCTTAGGGAAAAACTTTATAGTGATAAAGACTTTCAGAAAAAATATTTTCTAAGAAAGGTTAAAAAATTTCAAGGATTTGACTTCTATAAGGGTGATGGGAAAAAACTTGGTATAAGAGTATATAGCTTAAAGGAATTTCTAGATATAATAAGGAATGTGGAATATGATTCGATAATATTCCATATGGTTAGAGGAGATATTGAGAGATGGATTGAAGATGTTATAGGAGATTACATATTAGGTGAAAGGATTAGAAACATAGATATTGAGGATAATGTTAGACAACAACTAATAAGAGTAATAGAGGATAGAATTAAGGAACTAGGAGTAGATTGAGAGAGCAGCTAGAAGTCCTGTTTGAGTTAAAAATAGGAATGTAGAATTGTTCTTAACAATCTTACTTACATATCCATATTTAAGCAATAAATCTATATGTCTTAATACGCTTTCTCTATCCTCTTTAATATAATTACTAATATATTCTATTGAGATTGCTCTCTCAGGGCTTGTTGCACATATATTATTTAATAATAGTAGAATTTTTATATGGGGCGCATGTTCATACATTTTATCATTCCAATAAAGTTTTATAGACTTCTTTTGTCTTAATTGCAATTATGTTCCAATCATATATATTCTTTACCTTTTTAAATGCATTTGAAACAATATATCTAGTGAAATCTTCGTCGGAAAATATACGTTTCACACCCCATGCGATTGAATCGGGATTTCCGGGATAAACCCATATGCCATCATATTCATGTTTAACTATCTCCCTTAATCCACCAACATTACTTACAATTACAGGGATTCCTGACGCCATTCCCTCCAATGCAGTTATTCCGAAAGGTTCGTAGAGAGAAGGAACTATCATTATGTCTCCACTTTTCAGAATATTTACAATATCTTCGTCACTTACAAACCCGGTAAATATAACTTTATCTCTAACTCCGGTTTCCCATGCTATTCTCTCCAGCTCGTTTCGATAATATCCATCACCTATAATTATTAACCTAGTATTTGGAAAACTCTCTAATATTTTGGGCATCGCATAAATAACATATTGAAACCCCTTTTGATATGTCAATCTACCAATACATATGATAACTTTATCCCAAATATTTATTCCAAATCTATTCCGTACCTCCTTTTTATCAACATATCTCTGAAATCTTTGAAAATCTACTCCATTAGGAATTGTAACAACTTTTTCTAAAGGGAGTTTAAAATGATTTATTATTTCATTTTTAAGGGAATTACTTACAGCAATTATTTTAGACGCCTCATATGTACCCCACCATTCAATAGAATTTTTTGTCACAGAATCAGGTGTATGTATTCCTGAACTTCTACCGACTTCAGTACTATGCATAGTTAAAATAAGTTTTCTATTCAACGTATGTTTTAGGGAAATCCCTACAGGACATGTAAGCCAATCATGTACATGTATTAAGTCAAATTCATTTTTGCTCCAAAAAATATGTCCAGCCATTTTCTCCATAAAATGATTAAATAATAGAACCCATGTTAGAAAATTCGGGTTACCTATCTCGACTTTTACCCTATATACCTCTACTCCATTTATATTTTCATGAAATGGTGCTCCAGGAAACTCTAGAGTTATGATGGTTATATCTACATCGTTTCTAGCCAGAGCTTTACTCAATTCAAAACAATGTCTAGATATTCCGCCGACAATTCTAGGCGGATATTCCCATGTAAGCATTGTAACCTTCAATTAGTACCCTCTATAATATTTCTCCCCCTACAAGATCTTTGAATATAAAGTTAAATTCTTTGTCAACCGTATCATTATTAAGCTTTTCATATCTTTCTGTAGAACCTATATCATACCAGAAATCATTTGAAATATAGCCATAAACTTTATAATCTTCTTTAATAAGGTATGGTATTAAATCACCCATTAAATCAACTATATTTTGAATAGAAATTATTTCCTCAATTCTCCTTAAAATATATCCATTCATTACCAATATACCTGTAGCTACATTTAGATCCGTTTTAGGTTTCTCTTCAAATTTAACTACCCTATTTTCCTCTCCTAAATGAGCTACACCTACACGTATCCTATATCCTTTAGATAAGACTAAAGTTACGTCAGCATCCATATTATAATGAAATCTTAAAACCTTCTTTAAGTTTAGAGATGAAAGTATATCTCCATAATATATTATTAACGTTTTTTCAGCCAGATCATTTCTAACACGATATGCATTACATAATACTCCAGCAGTACCTCTATACTTAGGATTATCCCGAATATATATAATATTCACATTAAACCTAGATCCGTCTCCAAAATAATTTATAATTTGTTCAGCCTTATACCCGACTAAAAGAAATAATTCTCTAATACCATGATACGAGAATAGTCTCACAATATATTCTAATAATGGTTTCTGCTTCCTACCCACTGGTATCATTGTTTTCTGAAAATAATAGGTGAGAGGCCTAAGCCTTCTGCCTTCACCGCCACACAGTATTATCCCGCTTTCCATAATAAATAATATAAATAATACTAATATAAGCTTTACAACTAATTGAAAGCCCATCGATGACCCACTTTTAGTAATTAATTATAGATCCATTACATGTTAGAAGTCAAATATATTAGGAATATGTAGTTATAGTAAAATAGTTCAGCCTTCTACAACAAAGATAACCAATAATTGAAAAATATTCTTAGCTAATCATTCCATTCCAAGCATCTTTTTTACATGGGGAGCCATCCTTTCAGGAGTCCATGGAGGATCAAACACTAGTTTAACGTTAACAGAATTTATATTGGGTATCTCTTTAACAGACTCTTCTACAAGCTTTACGATATATGTAGCTAGAGGACAGCCTGGATAAGTCAATGTCATTTTAATATCCACGTTGTTCTCGTCATCTACATTTACATCATATATCAATCCTAGGTCAACTATATTTGCTACAGGTATTTCTGGATCATATACCTTCTTCAATTTTTCTAAAACTTCCTCTTTAGAAACCATATTTTCACCGGATATCGAATATATATGTTGTTACCTATATAAGTATATTGTGTAATACCATGATAGTTAAAAATAAAGATATAGTAGAGGTTTTAGTTGGCGTACCTAGAGGACATAAACATTTAAGGATAATTTTGAAAAGAAGGGGCGGAGATATATTTATTTTCAGTGAAGCGATAATTGCCAATATTGTTAGAGCATATATTACGTTAAAAACACATCCAATTAAACGAGCCATAAAATTGAAAAAGAAAAATCTTTCAGAGCAAAATGGTTTAAAGATGGGATATGCGAAATATCAGTTAGTAGAAGAAAATGTCGATGAAAATAGGATTATAGATGAAATTACAGAGATTTTAAATAAAAATTCATCTTGAGATAACTCTGATAATTATTAGTAGAAGAAGAGATAATGATATTAATAGGAGCGATGCAAATAATGCAGCTGGTATCGCAAGAGCCTCAACCATATTTACGACGAGAGTAGAGATAGTTGTATCATTTCCCATCACTAAAAATGTCGCCCCAGTTTCTCCGAGAGAATGTGTGAAAGCAAGCAGTCCTCCACTAATGATCCCCCTCTTAATCATCGG
This sequence comes from uncultured Thermoproteales archaeon, assembly GCA_964550975.1. Lineage (GTDB taxonomy): Archaea > Thermoproteota > Thermoprotei > Thermofilales > B9-G17 > CAZKAY01. Next base: position 14,953 of record CAZKAY010000032.1, read on the forward strand.
TATAGAAATTGTCTCAATAACATCGTATGGTGTTGCCCCAAGTGTGCGGGCAGTATCTTCATAAAAATCTACTCCGATCTCCCTATATGATGCTAGACCTGTCTCAACTATAACAGGAACTGAAAAGACGATATGTGTCAGTATGATTAGCCATATGGAAGGGGCCAGAATATTTAGACCGGAGGGACCCCATAATAAGACCATAGATAATCCTAGCGCACTTGTCGGAACTACTAGAGGTATTTTGAGTAATGCTCTAATAAAATCTCCATACTTAGATTTTACAATCAATATAATTGTCAATATACCTATATATATTGATAATAATATAGATATTCCAGAGGCTATAAATGATGTAATTGTAGATCTTAGTATTAGATTATAATAATTCGATGGACCAAATAATTGATAAAGTATACTTCCCTCAATTCTACCAGTATATGGATCGCTACTCCAATATCTAACACATGAAACTGTTAGGGTAAATATTGGTAATATTATTATAATTGCAACGAATAGTATTGAAAATATATCCTTTACCCAGTAAATTTTTTTGGCAATAAGTTTTTCAATTAAAACAAGTTTTGATTCAAAATGCATGGATAAAATTCTCCTGGAAAAATATCTTCGACCTCTCTTATTCGAGGAAAAATATTCTATAGGAAGAATTATTAATAACGCTATACATATAAGTAAAGCTCCTATAAATGCTGCGGGAGCAAGTTTATTTTCAAACTCCCATCTAACAATTGCAATTGAAGCAGTTGTACTTACTCCAGATACTATCATTGTCGCTCCCGTTTCTCCAAGAGATCTCGCTAGAGCTAGTACGCTTCCAGAAAATATTCCTGGAATAACTAGTGGGAAAACTATTTTTCTAAATGTAGTTAAAGAGCTTGCTCCAAGAGAATTTGAGACGATTTCCAAAGAATTTTTTAAATCTATTAAAGATGCTACAAGAGTTTTCACAATATATGGAAAAGTTAATGAAACATGCACTAATAATATTAGGAAAGGTATATTTATAAATGGTACTAGTGTATCGATTCTAATCTTTATTCCAAGTATAGATATAATACTTTCACTAGCTGTCCACGTAATCAATGTGGCAAAACCGAAACCAGATGTAGGTATAACTAGTGGAAGTGTTATAAGATCCTCTATAAACTCTTTACCGAAAAACCTCTTTCTAGCCAATATGTATGCTAGAGGAATTCCGAATAAGAGGTCTATTATGACTGTAGAAAAAGCTATTTTAAATGAAAATAAAATATATCTCTGTATCTGAATCCAATAAAAGTTTCCTATGATTGGGTTTGCAAATATCTCATTATAGATTTCATTCCATCTCAGTAATATAAATGTGAATAGATAGAATGACGGTATAAATACAAATATAACTAAAACCAATATTATAGCGATCTTTATAAGCAGGCTAAGAATCCGTAGTTTTTCTGTATACTTCATAGACCTACCCTGCTCCAGGATTCCTAACTTTCTCCCATATCTTAAATAATGTGTCTAGGATTTCTCCACTTGGAGGACTAAATATAGGTATATTTAACTTATATACAACACCATTTTCTTGAGAAAATATTGTTGAATTTAATGTTACGACTGGATTTACAGGTCTGAAGCCATGCTTTTGGGCTCTAAACTGTATTTCAGGTTGAAGTAGAAATGAAAGATATTGTAATGCGACGAGTCTTTGATATGGTTTAACCCAGCTAGCATTTATTAGTACAAATGGGTGGTCGCTTAAAATTGTTCCAAATGATGGGTACACTGCAACAAGTCTATCATTCCATTTTTTATAAGCTCTATAAGAGTTATCTATCACAATATTTTCATATACTCCGAAAAAGCTTATAGCATCTGGACCATTATCTACCGCCCATCTCCCAAAAAATCCAGTACTTTTACCATATGCAACAGCCTTACTTTCAATCAGTCTAACCATTTCAATTACAGTCTCATTATTTAAATCATCTATAGTAATCTTATCTGGAGGCTTCCCGATAATCTCTGAAAACTCTAATAGAACTGTCATTGTACCCCCATTACTTAACTGTGGATCCGGATGCCCCCATTTAAAATCAACCCCATTTTTAGCTAAATAATATAGACTTTTAAATCCAGAAATATTATATTTTACAATAATACTTCTCCATCCAGCTATAATTATAGGTGAAATAACCAGCGGATACCATTCACTAGCTATTTTATATCCATGTTCCTTCTCCCAAAGATAATTTAGATAGGGAATCCATATACTTGATGCAGGACTCCATATAGTTGGCTTAACACTTCCATGTATAATTAAGTTTATAGATTCATGTGTACCTGCTGGAAGCAGATTTACCTTAACCTCTATACCATAACTTTTATAGAATTTTTCTTCAAAAATCGGCGTAACCTCTTCAAGCCATCCTTGTTTCTCGCTGGAATATAGGAAGGTTATCTCAATATATTTGGGTATCCCTCCGCCACTAACAGTTTTAGGGGAATATGATATAAATATCATATAGGATATCATTATACCGATAAATATTCCAGTAAATAGTAGTAGATATCCTCTTCTAGGCACTATTCTCATAAATTCACCTACTTATAACAACATATTCCCTTATACAGTCACATGTATCTTCACATTTATCAGCCATCATTTCGATGGCATCCAATGTATGAAAAACAATTATTGCAATAGATGATATTTGCTTAGAGAAATTATTTACAAAGATTTCTCTTGCCTTCTGATAGAGATCGTCAACCTCCTCCTCCAATCTTTCAACTCTATCAGCTAAATCCAACGTCTTAAATGGATCAGAAAACATTGATACGATACTTTTATGCAAAGTTTTAGTTGTATCATTAACCTTAACAGCCATTTCAATCATTATACTCCTAATATTTTTTGAAACATCTTTCTTAGAAAGTATCGATAAGAGCCTTGAAGCCTCTAATGCCCAGTCTGCAACCCAGTCAATTTGCCTCACGATTCTAGCTAAACTAGATTTTATATCAGGATCGATCTTTGCCTCAGATAGTTGCTCTAATATTTTTCTTCTAAGATTATCCGCCTCTAATTCCTTATTATGTATCTTCTCATATAGTGCATAGTCGATCTCATTTGTTTCACTCCAATTTCTAATAAAATTTATAAAGTTTTCAACAGTCTCTAAAACCTTCTCTGAGTGAGCTATAATATTGGTCCTAATCATATAAAGCCTTCTAGATACAAGCCATCTACCAATATCATTCATATGCAATCGCCTTATCTAAACCTTCTTTAGGATATTTAAATAAATAAGCTTTTTTAAATACTAGATAAGCTCTATCCCCTTTCTTCAAAAACTTTCTAAATAATCTAGGCACCTTTACAATAATATTATATCCACCTATATCAAATATATATCTGATATAAGATCCGAGAAAATTTATCTCGACAAACTCTCCCTCAAAAAAGTTAATTTTATCTGGTTTAGAATCCATTATAAATATATGTTCAGGCCTTATTGCGATCACGATTCTATCACCAGACACAAATCTATAATCATCATTTTCCAATACAATATATTTATCTAAACATCTTATCTTTAATTTAGAATTACAACTGTCTACATATCCCTCTATAAAATTGGTTTCACCTCCGATAAACCTAGCGATAAATGGTGTCTTGGGATGCTCATATATATCCCTTGGAGAACCTACTTGCTCAACCCTACCCTTCCTCATAATAATAATTTTATCCGCAATAGACATAGCCTCCTCCTGATTATGTGTAACATGTATAGCTGTCAGACCAAGTTCCTTTACAAGTTTTCTTAACTCAAATCTTAATGCTTTGGCCGTCCTCAAATCAATTGAACCTAACGGTTCATCTAATAATAAGAGACGTGCACCCGCAGATATAGCCCTAGCTATAGCAGCTTTCTGTTGACTCCCCCTGCTAAGTTCATCTGGATATGAATACTTTCTTAAAGTTAGATTTACCATGCTTATTGCTTCATTACCTATTTTCTCAACTTCCTTCCAATCATATCCCTTCACCAATGGGCTATAAGTTATATTATCCCATACATTCATATGTGGAAATAATAGAATATCCTGCATAACCAATCCTATCCCTCTCTCACCTACTGGAACATTGTTCACCAGTTTATTATCTATATATATATCACCACTATCTATTGGAATTATCCCGGCAATTGCCTTTAGAAGACTTGATTTACCACTTCCGCTAGGGCCTATCACACATACATATTCTTTATCCAATACCTGTAAAGATACATTTTTCAGTGCAATAATATTACCATTATATATTTTTGTAACATTTTTCAAAACTAAATTCGGCATACTATCATCCAGGTGAAATAGCCTTCAATATACCTTCTTTAGGATATGGTAAAAGTATGCCGTTTAGAGGTGGAAAATATACGTATATTTTATCTCCTTTACTGAAATTGTTTTCATCATAATACCATGAATCAACTCTAATAGACAATCCATTTATAGAGACATAATACCTTGTAATAAATCCTAGAAATTCTATTTCCTCTATAACCCCTCTAAATATATTTTCACTGTAGTTTGGCTTTTTAAATAAATATATGTCTTCAGGCCTATATGCCACAATAATATGCCATGAAGATAAAGGTTCAGATATAATGTTTAATCTACCAAGCCTTTCCACATCAACTATACATTTACCTAACCTCATGCCTCTAAAAATACCTTCCATAATATTTAGTTCACTTAAAAAATTTGCTACAAAAAGATTTCTCGGCCTTATATATACTTCATTGGGACTACCTATTTGCTGAACCACACCTTTTCTTAAAACAATTATTCTATCAGCTATACTTAATGCAACCTCAGTATTATGCGTAACATGTATTACAGTTAAGTTCAATGATTTACATAGATTTTTTAATTCATATCTAAGCTCTATATTCAACAGTAAATCTAATGCTGATAAAGGTTCGTCTAATAAAAGTATTTTAGACCTTGCTGCAAGAGCTCTTGCCAATGCCACTCTCTGCTGTTGACCTCCACTCAACTCATATGTATATGAATATCTACGGTGATATAATCCAATCATTTTCAACGATTCTTCTACGATCTTCTTGGAAAGATTTTTTACATATATACTATATGCAACATTATCCCATACAGTTAAATGAGGAAATAGCGCATATCCCTGGGGCATATAACTCATATTTCGAGTTTCGGGTGGATTATAGGTTATATCCTCACCTTCAAGTAGAATTCTACCCTTATCCGGTAAAATTAGTCCAGAAATAATCTTTAGTAAAGTTGTTTTACCAGCGCCTGTAGGGCCTAGGACACAAATGTATTCCCCACTATTTACATCAAAACTAACATTTCTTAAAGCCCTAACACTTCCGTAGCTTTTTGAAACTGAAACTATTTCTAGTAACGGCATATAGACCGTCTAAGAAAAATACATCAAAATATTTAAACATAATCGTTCTATTTCTC
>CAZKAY010000033.1:0-3242 GCA_964550975.1 uncultured Thermoproteales archaeon
GTATAAAATAGATTTCCTATATTTAAGATTCGCTATAAAATATGAAGTTGATATTAGGTTTTATGAAGAAAATATTTTTATTTATAACTGATGTTTATGATATAGGTGTTTTTATGAATATTGATAAAATTGGTGCTGGGAAAAATGCTCCTAAGGAGATAAACGTGTTTATAGAGATTCCTCTTGGAAGTAATGTTAAATATGAGCTTGATAAGGAGTCCGGTGTAATTATGGTTGATAGAATTCTATTTACATCTATGGTTTATCCATTTAATTATGGATTTGTTCCAGCAACATTGGAGGAGGATGGAGATCCAGTAGATGTACTTGTAGTTGGATATGAGCCAGTTATTCCTGGATGTATAATTAAAGCTAAACCTATAGGTGTATTAAACACTAGGGATGAGAAGGGATTTGACAGTAAAATTATAGCTGTACCCGTAGAGAAAATCGATCCAAGGTTTAGTGATATAGATGATATATCTAAACTTCCTTCAGCAATTAGAGATAAGATAAGTCATTTCTTTGAACACTATAAGGAATTGGAGCCGGGTAAATGGGTTAAAGTTGAAAATTGGGAGGGTAGAGAGGCAGCTGAGAAGAGGATAGAGAAAGCCATTGAGAGGTATAAAAGATCCAAATAATTTTAATCTTTTCATTATTTAAGGAATTTAGTTTAAGTAAATGAATTGAGATAGTTGGAGAAAGCAGATTATTTGAGTGGAATTTATTTTTGCTTTTTTATTTTTAATCCAGCTCTGTATGAATATGTATATGGTATTGCAAAGTCTACTTTATCGTTTTTCTGAAATTCTTCTACTATTCTTCTCGTTATTTCATGTGAGATTCTTACCCTATCTTTTGCCAATGTGTTATATCTTAACCTCATCAGTATTCCATAATTCCATAGCTCGGCTCTAACATATGGGTTTAGTCCTGTTTTCTCTATTATATCTTTAGTAACCTCTTTTGCTGCGTTAATCAATATTCTTTCAGCCTCTTTTAAATTTGAATCAAACGTTAATCGTACAACTACTTCGTCAAGTATATATGGTTTCTCCTCAGAACGTGTATAGTTTATTATTGTGGTTGAAAAGAATATTGCATTCGGTATTAATACGATTCTTCCTGATGCTTCCTCCGACCCCACTGTTCCTCCAACTTGATTTAACACTGTATGGAATACTCCTACCTCTATTACGTCTCCAATTATATTTAAACTTGGTAGAAATATTCTGTCTCCTATTTTAAATGGCCTTTTAATACTTATGAAAACCCATGCAGCAAGACCTGTCACAGGTTGCTGTAATGACCATCCTAGAAATAGTCCTGAAAACGCTCCAGCAGCAACCAGTAACGATTCTATAGGATAAAATTGATTGATTACCAGTAGTATTGCAATTAATATAAATATTGGCTTTATAAATCCAAGCAACATTTTAATATCTGCTTTAGAACCCCCTACTCTAGTTATCGATAATATTAATACTCTTCTTAAAACATAATACACTATGAATACTGCCAATACATTGGCTATCAATCTACCAATATCTGTATATATGTAATAGTATTGTGGTTCTTCAACCGATTTTATTATGCCTATAAGCTCCCTAAAATACCATGACAATACAGCGATTACCAATACTACGATGAAAAAGCCCAACAACATTATTTCCCATTTTTTATTAAAATTAACCATTTATATATCACCATAAAAATACCATTATCTTAAATTAGATCCCTATATTATATATCTTTAAACTAATTAGAATAAAACATATTATAAAGCTGGAGAATAAAAATAGAAATATAAATCTAGATAGACTTTAATAGTTCTTCCAATGTCTGCTTTATCTTAGCTAATTTTTCCTTTAACGCCTTTATTTCCTCATCCTTTTCTACAAGCTTCCTTTTTAAATCCTCTATATCTCCGCCAACCAATTCTGTTGGAAGCTCTATCCTAACACCTTCTCTAGCAAATCTATTAAATGTCTCTTTTACAAGTTTACCTGCCTCACTTTTCTCAGACAAATGTTTTCTTATTGTCGCCTCAGTTCTACCAAGTTCATCTGCAATCTGCGATACAGGTATTCCAGCTCTCTCTCTAGCAAGTGCACCAGCAGCTATTGCAAGCGCATCAATCCATGTCAATCTTTCCTCAGCATTCTTAACTTTCTCAATAACATCTGGTCTAAGAAGTGTTGCAATTATCAATGCTGTCTCAAGTCTATGGATATCTTTTCTTGAAATAGGTTTTAATGGAATTTCCTCAGACATATATTTCACCCAAATTAAATATATATTTAAATAATTTATTAAACTTCCTCTCTATATCTACCTCTACTTATACTCAATGTTTTAGCTGGATATATTACAATACCATTATCGGTTATATCGAATGGATGTCTACGCATACTATGCTTTGTACCCCTCATCTTCCATATAATCATACTTCGCTTTAACTCTCCCTCAACTTCATCTAAATCTAGCCTAATTATACCGTCTGCAGCATGCTCTACTCCAGGTCCACCAAATCCTCTCTCAGTTACACTTACCTGGGAAATCAATATAGATGTACATCCAAGTCCAGATAAAACTTTCTTAAGAGTCATTACAATAGATCTAGCTATAGCTGGCTTAGTTATATATAGTGTTGTAACAGAGTCTACAACCACTCTTTTAGCATTTAATTCCTTTATAGCATCTCTAACTACATCGATAAATGTAGGCATATCATCTATAGCTCTAACAACATATCTCTCTCTTTTAGCCGCTTCACCTATACCTCCAGTAAATGCATCTACTATTGCAAATAATCCTCTATCTTCGTATCTTCTTACATCCCATCCAAATTGACGCATATTTATTCTTATCTGAACTGGATGCTCCTCTAATGCAACGATTATCCCGCTTTCGCCTTGGGTTAGACCATAATATACATATTGTTGTCCAAATATCGTTTTCCCAGTTCCAGGGCCTCCTGAAAGCAATACAATATTTCTTCTCGGAATACCTCCATATAGTATTTCATCTAATCCCGGGATACCTGATTTTACTCTCTCCATAGAAATATCACCGAATAATAATATGTAAAATCTTTAATAAATTTCTTTTGACTAAAATGAAATTAAATAAGATTAATTTAAAGGAATTCTTCTCAATTTTGATATTTTATTGAATATCTTATCATATTTCCTATCTTTCGGATTAAGAGCAAATAGGAGTTCTGTATCAGCCACAGG
>CAZKAY010000033.1:3342-20428 GCA_964550975.1 uncultured Thermoproteales archaeon
AACTATTTATATAAAAATGTTTTCACGAGGTTTTTCTTCAAAAATTTATATATTTTTGTCATATTTCCTATATATATCGGGAGATAATATTGAAGGAAATCGGAATAGATATTGAAGGTGTTTCTAAAAGATTTGGTAAGACTATTGCTGTAGACAATGTTTCTCTAAAAATCTATAGAGGCGAGTTATTTAGCATTTTGGGTCCAAATGGTGCTGGAAAAACTACTTTGATGAGCATGATTGTAGGAATATTTCCACCTGATAGTGGAAGGATAAGTATTTTAGGTATGGATATTTCAAAAGATATTGATGAGATAAAGAAGGTTATTGGATATATTCCACAGGAAAACATTCTCTATGATAAATTAACAGTATATGAAAATATGATGTTTTATGCAGGATTATACGATATTCCTGGAAGTAAGGCTAAGGAAAAAGTTATGAAGCTACTTAATTTTGTAGGTTTAAAGGATTCTATTAAAAAGAGGGCAAAAAATCTTTCTGGTGGAATGAGGAAAAGATTGAATATCGCTATAGGCTTGATAAATGATCCTGAGATATTGGTTTTAGATGAGCCTACAACTGGACTTGATCCAAATGCTAGGAGAAATATATGGGATTTACTTAGATTTCTTAAGAAGGAGGGGAAGACAATTATTATGGCTACACATTATATGGAGGAGGCTGATGAGTTGAGCGATAGGGTTGCGATAATGGATTATGGAAAAGTAATTGCATTAGATACTTCAGATAATTTGAAGAAGCATTTCGGTCCTAAAACGGTTTTAGAAATTTCGTTTTATAAAAGTGTTTCTAACATGGAGGAGGAGTTTAAAAACTTCTCTATAAATGGTAGAATAGTAATGTATAATAATAGTTTAAAACTATATGTAGAGGATGCGGATATAGTTTTACCTCAAATTGTAGAAAAGTCTTTGAAAATTGGTGCAAAGATAAAGAGAATTGAGATAAAGGAACCTACTTTAGAGGATGTTTTTATAAAATTAACTGGAAGGAGGTTGGATCAACATGAGGTTTAGACAGATATTGGCTTTTGCTAAAAAAGATCTAATAGAGTTTTCTAGAGAATATGAAGCATTATTTTGGGTAATAGTTTTTCCAATAATATTTCTAGCTATAGCTGTAGCCTTATGGACTCCAAGCAATGGTCAAATAATTACCGTGAAGATCGGAGTAGTTTATAATGATAACACGATTTCTCTCTACCAGTTTAATGCAACAACTATCACAGATATATTAAGTAAAATCGAGGTTAAAAATGAAAGCGTTTTTAATATCTATGAATATAAAAATGTTTCAAGTGGGTTGAAAAGTCTTAGAAAAGGTGACATTGATACCTTAATAGTTTTTCCAGAAAAGTTTTCACAAAACCTTACATATGGATTTACAGCATTCTTCGATATATATGTTGGAGGTGATATTCAGCGTAGACAAATTGTGAGAGCAATGGTTACACAGTTTTTCCTAGAATTTTCAGATATATTAGCCATAAATAGGACAGAAATTTCTCTAAAGTTTTTAAGCTATTACGGTATAGAAAAATATTTTGAGAAAGCAAATATAAGTATGGAGATGATAAGAGCATACTGGTATGGAATTGCAAGACCATTAAACTTTACTGTAAAAGAAGTTTTACCAGAAACTCTTTCTACACGTGAATCAATAATAGGATGGCATACATTATCGATGATTGGAGTACAAATACTTTATACTGGATTGTTTATCGGAGCATTAGCATTAGTTACTGAAAAGGAGACTGGAACCTTGAGAAGAATACTTTCAGCTCCAGTAAATCCATGGAATATATTGATTGGAAAAACTTTAGGCGGCTTTATCGAAACAGGAATATCAATCCTAATAACAATAGTTGTAGGAATATTTGTATTTGGCGCAAAAATAATGTGGAATCCGTTTAACCCAGCACATCTATTATTAATACCATTACTAATATTAGGTGAACTATCTACCATAGGAATAGGTTTAATTATATCTATATTTGCTAAAAGTGCTAGAGGTGCAAGTGGAATAGCATCTGCAATAGCATGGCCTCTAATGATGCTGACTGGGATCGTTTTACCTAAGTGGCTTCTTCCACCAGAATTTGAAATACTATCATATATCTTACCATTAAGCCAGATAATAGATATAACTAAGAATATAGTTGTATGGAATAAAGGGTTGGATGCAATTTTACCAGTGTTTCCACAACTAATAATATCTAATATCACAATATATATAATAGGACTTATATGCTATAAAATAGCTTATAAAAAAATGTTGTTAACATAATTTTTCTTTAAACCATTCCCTTATCTCTTTTTTAACCCTTTTTCTAGAGCCCCATGTCTCAAATACATGTCCTCCCTCATCTAATAATATTAGTTTCTTCTCGACGTTAAGTTTTTCATAAAATTCTTGTGATAGACTATAGGGTACTACTTTATCGTCTTTCGAATGTATTATTAATGTAGAAGCCTTAATTTTTTCTATAAATTTAAATCCATTAAACTTTCTCATCTCCAACATATTTTTAGTTCTTATTCTCAAAGGCCCAAAGTAAATATATTTTAAACCTATTTTTCCAGCCATATTTTTTAAAGAATCGACACCAATTCTTGAAAAATCTATTGCAGGAGAAAGTAGTATCATAGATTTTACAGCATATTTTGACGCGATATAGATGGAGACCGCGCCGCCTAAACTCAATCCTATTAATCCAATCCTATCTACATTAACTTTATCTCTTAAATCTCTTAAAACATAATTTAAAACATGTTCAGCATCCTCTAAAGCCCAGTCCAGTTTAAATTCCTCGAATAGAAAAGGGCTGTCACCACGTCCTCTATAATCAAAACGTAATACAGCAAAACCATTATTACATAAATCTCTAGCAATATCTACATATAATCTACGATTCTCAACTTTATGTCCAGTAAATCCATGAAACATAACTATTATTGGAGGTCTCTCGATTACAGGCATATGTATGACACTAGCTAGAAAATATTCTTTACAATCAATTTTATAAAAATTTTCTAAATAATCCATAGTTTCATCACGTATTCACAATTATATTGTTAGAAACTAGACTATAATATATTATTAAGAAGAATATAAAAGAAAAAAATAGTTTGTTTAGATTTCTTTTAAAATTATTGTTCCATTATAGTTTGTATTTTTTCTGAGAGTTAGATCTATGATTTTACATTTATATCGATTTCCTGAACAATCTATGAATTCTACATTATATCCATTTCTATATGTATATAGGAGTTCCGTCGCCTCGTTTTCATTACTACCATAGAATTCTATTTCAAACATATATTTATTCCCATTTCTCCAGGCATCTTTATAAATGCTGTAAACACCAGCTATAATCCAAAGTAAATTATATATACTCCATCCAATCACAATATATCTTCCACGAACATTGTATATTAAGGAAAATATTATCGCTAATATATTTAATAATGCTAGTAGTAAAATATCTCTCGTCCTAATAATTGTTCTTAAAATCTTGCTTTTATAATTTATTTTATCTGTAACCTTGTATCTTGAATTTATTCCTAAAATTGTATCTATTAAAGCCTTTGTATACATTTTTATTACAACTAATCCAGTAGCCTGTGCCTTTGCAGTCTTTCTAAAGGATTTTGTAACTATAAATAGGGGCACAGAATATAAGAAGTATTGCATTAATGTTAAACCTACAACGATTATTAAATATTCTATCAGTGAATTATAGTATAGGAAAAATATTCCTATAGAGTTTAAAAATGGAAATATCAGTGAAAAAATCGTTGTTATTCCAATTAAATACCATACAATTGTAGCCAAATAATCAAATCTCTGACACCATGTAAGTTTTCCAAAAGTTTTTAAATATTTGGGAAACAATTCAAATGCACCTTTACTCCATCTATATTGCTGATCCCTGAAAGATCTTATAGAATCTGGAGCTAATCCGGAAGCCAATTTCTCATAAATTATTCCAATCCTCATACCCCTTGGATGAAATTTCATCATACTTGTTGCAAGGTCCTCAACAATGCTTTCTACAAATCCTCCTGAGGAAACTATTTTACCAAATTTTCCAATCCAATTTGTTCCAACACAAAATGTAGAATTGGAGACAGATCTTCCCTTACGATTAAAATAATAATCAAAGTATTGCCCCATAGACGCAGAGAATGCTATCGAGTTCTCATTCATATTTTCAAAGAATTGCGGAAACATAACTATATCATATTTACTTTTCTCTATTGCAGATACAAGTCGTTTAATAATATTAGGATATGGCTTATGGTCTGCGTCTAATACAACTAGATAATCTATGCTATTCCCATTTAAAGAATTTATTGCATTATTTAATGCTCCAGCTCTATATCCCTTCCTGTTTTTGCGTTTAATTATTTTACATCCGTTTAATTTACATATCTTGCCATTTCTATCTGCTATTTTTGGATTAGAGTCATCTAAAAGATATATATGTAACCTGTTTTTAGGATAATCTATTTTATGTAAGGCTTCAACCATTCTCTTTATAATCGATATAGGTTCATTATATACCGGTATCAATATAAGTACACTTGGATAATTTATTCTTTCAGAGACAGTTTCATACTTTGGAGAACTATCTTTATAGAATCCCAGTCTTATGAATATCGATGAATGATTCAATATTATGAAAAACCATACGGCTTGTGTAGCTATGAATAATGCTGCCGCTATCAAAGAAAATATATCATTATACTGTATATGTAAAACATTGTAGACAGACAGTATAGTACTAACTATAATGGTTAAAATTCCATAAAGAATGTAGCTTATTTTCATCTATTTTTCACATTTACTTAGTGGTCAAGTTGAGTTTTATAACAAATATATAAATATTCTGTAGTGATCATTGACATTATTCAAGAATTATTAAAAATAAATACTAATGTGTAAAATAAATATACTTTAGTTAGCTCCAATAAATTTTAAATAGTTATTTAAAATTATAGCTTATTTTTAATGCTTCCCAGTATTTTTCAGGAGTTCCTATATCCAGCCAGAAATCTTCTTCTGGTAGTTTTACAGCATATACTTTAAATCCCCAATCAATTATCTTTTGGATAGCGTCTGTTAACTCTATTTCACCTCTAACTCCAGTCCTAGTTACCTTCAATGCCTTTAAAATTATAGGATCGAAAACATATACAGGTACTACTGCCAAATTTGATGGAGGTTTTCTAGGCTTTTCAACGATTTTTTTAACCATTAAGTTTTCGTCGACCTCTACTACACCATATATCATTGGATTTTCAACCTCCTTTACTAGAATGGCACATCCGACGTCTCCTTCTAAAAACTTGTCTATAAGACATTGGATATAATTATTTTTCTTAGAAAATATTATTGTGTCTCCAGCATGTACAATAAAGGGTTCGTTTGCGACGAATGTGTCTGCAAGGGATACTGCATATCCGAAACCTTTTGGTTCGGGCTGATTTATCCAAACAATTTTAGAAGAAGATATTTTTTTATAAAATTTTTCTAGAAGCCTAGCCCTATCATTTTTTCCACGAAGGTTGAGTACATCTAAAAATGTGTGATCTGGAGTAAAATGATCTTCTATAGCACGCTTACCCCGACCAACTATAAAGCAGAAATCTCTAATATTCTCAATATAAAGTCTTTCAAAAATTATTTGTAATATAGGCTTTAAAGTAAGTTTATCCCCCTCTCTAGAATATATAGGGAGCATTTCTTTAGGCATCTCTTTAGTAGTTGGAAGTAGACGTGTACCTAAACCTGCAGCAGGAATAACAGCTTTCCTAATAATATTCCTCCCCCATTTAAAATAAGGTACTTCAGTCTAAAATAGTTTAAATTTTATTGTCGAGCATTATTGAACAAGTTTTCTAGCAATATCATATGTTGATCATTATTAGATATGTTTATTAAAACAGTAATAGTCAAAGAAAAAGACTAATAAATTTAGTCTAGTTTAAAATGAAAGAGACTAAGACCGGATATATTAAATGATTAAGCTTTTAATGCTTCTATAACTAGTACACCATTTCTATATCTTGCCCTAGTCTTTTCGGGAACAATTTTTTCTTTAAGGTCTATCGTTTTCTCAAAATCTTTTGTTTTAATAGTTATTCTATCCTCTTCAGCATTTATATCAATATCGTTCTTTGTGTAACCAGGCATATGTGCAATTATCTTGATATAACTGCCTTCATCTCTAACGTCGATCAGTACATCCTTTCCCTCTTTCTCCTCCCTTATCTCCATTTCCTTCTCAACGGGGTTTGCTGAAGAATAACTGTAGCTCCATGTAGCAATATATCCTCTAACATTTTTACCAACTATTGGTTGAAATCTAAACTCACCTTTAGCTTTTCCTCTCTTAAACTTTTTTCTAAATTCTTTTGAGAAAAATTCGTCTTCATCAAATATTCTAAATATATCCATTTACATCACCTCTTCCTCCAAAATTTTTTCAATTTCTCTAAAAATTTTCCTCATGGTGAGAACCATGGCATTTATCTTCATTAAACCCTCTGGACATAATCTATACTTACCTCTCATAGGTATGTCTATTAAACCGGTCTTCTTTAACTCAAATGCATGCTCTCTAATTAATTTCGGATTTAATCCGAGTTCTCTAATTATCTCTGCAAAAGATAATGTAAAATCATCGTCTTCAATCAATTTCATTAGAAGCCTAGCTCTATTTTCATTAAGCAATGCTTCATAGAATTCAATGACATTACTTAAATCCTGTAAAGCGCCTCGAAGCTCACTAACAATCTCTTCTCTAGAATAATTTTTAAAGTCTAGTGGAAATTCGGCTAAAACCTCATTATCCTTCATTAAGATAATCTTATACATAATTCTCACCATGAGGTAATTACTTTCAAGTAATATTACTTAAAAGTAATATATAAATATTTCTTCGCTTAACAAGCAATAATGTGAATGAGCTTAGTCAGCATAATAAATATTTTATTAATTTTAACCCATAAGTAAGTCTATATATCTTAGATATGGGTCACACCAGTGACTCCAGTATTGTATTTGATTTTTTACTGGAACAGGATTTGAGGAATTTTCTGTCGGAGAAGGATTTCCACCTATAGATGAACTAAATAGCTCATTTTCATAAAATATTGTTGCTTCAGAAATCATATGGTCTAGATGATTTATTAATAATTCTTTTATAAGATTCTTTTTTAAAATTTTTTCTAGAAATGCTATTAGATAGGGTGTATCTCTAGGCCAGCATACGTATCCATGATATTGTCTATCATCGAGAAAGGGTTGTTCATTGTAATCTCTAACATATATTCCGAAAAGCTTTTGATCACTATTTCCTAGTAATACTAGTCTCCTATATACAAGTATCTTTTTAAAGCTTTTCCATAAATTTAATAGCTCATCCATATCGAAGAGAAAACTGGTTAAGACTATTGAGACCATGCCCATAGAAGATGTCGCTGTATCAATTAAATTTTTAAATGGATATATCAATGACAATACTTTATTTTCTTTTATAAATACTTGTTTAAATCTTCTTGACATCCTATCTAAAAATATTTTGATCTCCTTATCATAGGATATATTTAATAGTTCAGCCATTTTGACACAATTGGATAAAGCCTTTATCCATAATGCATTTATTTCCGGTAATAGATATTTTGGCTTATATATTTCCTCATAAAATCCTTCTCCCTTATATTCATAGAGTTGGTCTAAGATTTTCACTGGAATTCTTGATGGAACAATATATTTTTTATACCATATTCTAGAATCCGTCCACGAATGGTTTGGAACAGAATATATTAGTCCATTCCTATATACTGGAGGTCCATTTTTCTCATCCAGAAAATTTTCTCTAAGCTTTTTCAATACATAGGATAGTTTTCTTAGACATTTTTCAGCAATATCTATATCCCCTTTCATCAAAGCATACTTTGATGCAACTATAAATAGCAGTGGAACAGCATCAGAGGAATATTCATCTCCTCTATTAAATGGCTTTGTATGCATATATGATTGGAAGACCATTTTCTCTAAGAAAAATTTTAGTAGTTTTCTGATACGATGGAACCATTTTAAAACATATAGATATGTATTGATGTTCCATAGAATTCCTTCCAACATATCTCTGCTCCAAACCTCTCTAAACCACCATCCGCCTGCCTCCGGAACCCATAGAACATCTCCATTTAAACTAATTGATTGTCCGAATGTAGATAAAGCTTTAATACGAGATCTAATTAGAAAATCGATAACATTATTATTAAAAGAAAATTCGTAGAGATCTGAAGACATTCTAGGAGACAAATCGGTTGTAGAACATTTTATGACAACTTTGCTTGGCTTTCTTCCGAGTCCTATTATACCAGGTATATATAGTTTTCTAGAAGTTCTGTTAAATTTTATTAACCCATTTTCAATATGCCTATATCCATCATCAATCTTATATATCCATTCAATAAACCCATTTTTCTGAATAAATTCGTCTATAGCTGGAATTTGAATAACCATATTTTTACGAGAGATTTTTAATATATTTTTAGACATAGTTATGTTGTATTTTTCATTAATATCATGTTTATACGGTCTCATATCTAAAAGCATAATCATATATACTTTATCGTGTAGATTTGTATCTAATTTAATATTTAATTTAATTTCATTATCAAAAGCATACATTTTATAGTGTACTGAAAACTTGGCATTATCACTTTTATATAAATATATTATCTCGTCTAAACTTACATAGGTTTTCACTGGACTAAGTTTTCTATTTATAGAAAAACCTATACCATCAATTAATTTATAGCATGTATTCGTACCGCTAATTAAAAGACCTTCATATGGTATATCTCTATTAGGCATATAGAAAATCATATTATTCCATATGAATGGTACAGAATATATGGATGCGGTAAATTCTCCTCCAGAACATCTAAGTGTAGCTCTAAGAGTTCTAGCAAAATCCCAGTCAGGATTTTCAAACGCATCATATATAATATATTTATCTCTGACAGACAGCTTCATATGTATTCAAAATATATATTCTAAAGATGCTTATTAACGTTATTTGTCCTACTATATAGTTTACCAGATATTTGAGAACCATTAAATACGTATTTTAAAGAGATTTTTATACTTAATGAGTATAAATAGTATTATCGCTACAAGTATAAATATATCTATTATAGAAGTATATCTCTCCACTATAACCCAATTTTCCCTTAAAACTACTCCAATATATGTTAGCATATAATTCCATATAAGTGAACCTATAAATGTATTTACAATAAATATCATTAAGGGGATCTCCATTATACCTGCCGGTAAAGAGATAACTGTTCTGATAGCAGGAAGCATTCTACCTATAAAAACCATTAAAGAACCATATTTTTTAGAAAATTTTTCAGCTATATCTAAGTCATGCTTAGAGATAAGTAGGTATTTTCCATATTTTAGAATAAATTTTCTTCCATACCTTATACCTATAAGGTATGCAATATATGATCCTACAAGATTACCGATGGTACCAATAAATACTACTATATGGAAATCCAGCTTATTTTCAGCCGTAAGATATCCAGATAGAGGCATAACAATTTCGCTTGGAACAGGCATTAAAGCGCTTTCTAGAATCATTAGAAAAAATATTCCTAGATAGCCTATCTCTAATATTATTATAGTAATATATTTAACAATAAAATCTATAATCATTACCGAACCCATTATATGATTTTATAGAAAATGATAATGTTATTTAATCTTTTCTATACTCTTAATAGGCTGTGATAGTATATGAAAATAATAGCTTTAGGAGATTCTGTAACATTTGGGCCTAGAAGATTTATGAGAGAGTCTAATAATTGGGTAAGCATACTAGAACGTATATTGGATTCATGGCTTGATGAAAAAGTTGAGATAATTAATGCTGGAGTTGGAGGTGATACGTCTAAGAGAGGTTTAGAGAGATTGGAGAGAGATGTAATTTCACATAATCCAGATTATACTTTAATTATGTTTGGATTAAATGATATGTTTAAAATTTCTTTTAACGAGTATAAGGAAAGTATGGAGAAAATTGTTTTAAAGCTTAAAGAAAAAAATATTGTTCCAATCTTAATGACTTCTAATCCATTTACACCTGTAGAAAGTTTTTTGAAGAGGAAGGGTATTAAAGATTTTGATAAATTTGAAGAAGAGTTTAGAGAATATATTTCTTATGTCAGAGAACTAGCTGAAAGAGAAAACGTATTGCTTATAGATATCTATAAATTCTTTAAAGAAAATCCCGTTCTACTTCTTCATATATGTGATAGAGTACATCCCGATATGATATGTCAACCATTTATGGCTTCATTCATCGCGGAAAAATTGTTTAAACTCCTCGGTATAAAAGATTATCCCCATATAGCTTTAAAAAGATTTAAGAAGGTGTTTTCAGACGGATATCATAATGCATTTACAGATCTAATTAAATGGCGTAATAAGTATTATTTATGTTTTAGACATGGTACTAGACATTTTATTAGAGATAAACCTGATGGGGAAATATATGTATTGGAGTCAGAGGACATTGATACATGGAATCTGGTTAAAGTTCTAAAGGTTGAAGGATGGGATAATAGAGATCCAAAATTCTTCATATATAATGATAAACTATATCTATATACTCAGTCCTGGAGTCCGGAGAGAAAAATACATGAAACATTTTGTTTTTATACAGAAGACCTTGTTAAATGGTATGGTCCATATGATTGTGGGCAATATGTTTTTTGGAGACCAAGGATTTATAGAGATAAGATAATTGTAGCAGCGTACACTCATGATGAAAGCGAATGGAAAGTCGATTTACTTACATCAAAAGATGGTATTAAATGGAAATATGCAACAACCATGTTTAGGGGGAGAAAAGTTAATGAGACAGATTTACTTATAGAAGAAGATAGAGTTAAAGCTTTTTCTAGAACAGAAACAGGTAATCGTAAACTTCTATTGTTATCTCCAGTAAAAAATTTT
The DNA here is from genome assembly GCA_964550975.1 of uncultured Thermoproteales archaeon. Classification (GTDB taxonomy): domain Archaea; phylum Thermoproteota; class Thermoprotei; order Thermofilales; family B9-G17; genus CAZKAY01. The sequence continues at coordinate 14,413 of CAZKAY010000033.1, forward strand.
AAAGAGTGGAAGGCGATGGAACTTTCAAGGATAATTCAAGGACCTGCAGTAATAAAATTTAAGGGAGACATATATGTTTTAGGAAGATTCTATACCGTTGAGGAAGACTGGGAGAAAAATATACGTGAAAAACCCCTTTTAGATTTTGCTAGAACGGGATGTTTTATCTTAAAGGATAGAGAACTTAGGCTTATATCGGAGTTTCCAAGCGGAGGAGACTGCTCATATCCTGGAGTAATTAAATTAGATACGGATGGAATGCTAGTAAGCTATTATTCTGGACATGAAGATCAAGAAAATGATGGAAGAATACATACAAACATATATTTGATGGAACTAGAAATTAAATAATTTTATTTTTCTACATATATTCCTGGCTTAAATGGTACAGCTATTTTAGCCTTTGGATGAGAAGAAGTCTCAGCTGAAACAATATTTACCCTACATTTAAATTCTTTTTCGAGAAACTCTTTTTCCTCGGATAGCGTTTTTTCCTCGTCTATGTTTAGCCAGGCTTTAGATGGAAGTTGTGTCTTTAATAGAGTATTTACATATTTTGCAGCTCTTGCACCATTTTTCCTGATTTCCGGATCTCGCATCACTCTCTTCATGAGATTTTCCTTACTCTTCAGTGCTTCGCTGAATATTTTATACATCCATTTAGGTGCAGTAAATATTGTTATTGATTTAGCTTTCATTATTCCAGTCACATTAAATATTTCTTTAATATCATTACATAGATTTTTTATGTATTCTTCTCTAGCCTCTATTACTTCATCTATATCTTCGAGTTTTGCTTTAGGCCACTCTGAAAGTGATATAAATTTTTTATTTCCCCATTTCTCCCATATCTCCTCAGCCATATGTGGAATTACTGGAGCCAATAATTTTAACATAACTTTTAGAGCATCCTTATATATTTTTCCAATACCATTTCTTCTCCTCCTATACCAGTCTAAATCATTTAGAAATTGATAGAAAGCTTTTTGAATCCCACTTCTAGTCTCAATTTTCTCAAAGTGAGAAGTAACTTCAACTATAATTCTATTCACTCTACTCTTCAACCACCTATCAATCATATATACCTTATTATCAGGCTCTATTTCATTCATTCTTATCATCATCTGATAAAATGACTCTAAGTTTCTTCGAATTCCTTCCACCTCCTTGCTTCTCCAGTCAGCGTCATCAAGTCCTTCACCGAAATAGGCTAATGCAAATCTAGATACATCTGCTCCATATTTATCTAAAGCTTGTCTCATAGTAACGAAATTTCCAAGTCTCTTTGACATTTTCTTTCCTTCATTCATTATAAATCCATTTACACCTATACCTCTAGGCCAGTGCTCAGGTCTAAATATAGCTATATGATGAAATAGAAAGAAGGTTAAGTGATTATGTATCAGGTCTTTTCCACTCTGTCTTAGATCTATTGGATACCAATACTCAAATTCCTTTCTCATATCAAGTATAATATTCTTATCTAAACCACTTTTTCTGGAGACTTCTTCAAGATTTCCCTCTCCTAGGAAAATATAGTTAAAGACATCATCTGTAAGTTTTTCCGGAGGAATATTATGTTTCTTAATATGAGTTACAATCGTATAGTAAGCCATATATATTGTACTATCTGATAGAGTTTCTATGATCCACTCCTTATCCCATGGTAGCGGCGTACCGAGACCAGATTTCCTAGTAAAAGGTTTATCTTTAAGCCATTCTACTGTATATTTAAATGCCTCTGTAGCTTCTTTAGGATATATATTCATTTCTCCAAGATGTTTTAAAACATTTTCCTTCCACTTTGGATCACTATATTTTAGAAACCATTGATTCTCAAGTATCTTTACATGACATCTAGTTGTACATCTACATACAACTTTTTCAGCCGGATCCCATAAAGAATCAGCTATACCTTTATCTTTAAAATCTTGAATTAATTTATCCTTTACTTCCTGCACTCTTTTACCAGCGTATTTTCCACAATTATTCCTTAATCTACCTAGATGAAACTCTCTCTTATATATTATTTCAGTAGCTTTTTCAAGTCTCTCATCATTTTGACTAGATATACCCATTTTTTTAACAATCTCAATGGCTGGATGTTCACCGAATCCCTCGACGCTAATCATGGATATAGGTTTAATTTCATCAAGAATATTTGGATTAATATTTAGTTTAACCAATATCTCTCTATTTTTCTTTAAATCTTCTAATGCAACATAATCATATGGTGCGTGGCTTGGAACACTCATTACTACTCCAGTACCAACATAGGGGTCTATGAAATATGCTGGAAGAATATAGATATATTCATTTCTAATAGGGTTAAAGCACTTTTTTCCGATAAGCTCTCTTCCATAAAACTCCTTTATAACCTTTACATTTTTAAGCTGGTCAACAAGTTTCTCTACAGTTTCCTTACTTACAATCCACTTTTCTCCATCAACTTCAGCTAAAACATAGATTACGTCAGGCTTTATCCACATATTTGTTACTCCGTATATTGTTTCGGGTCTAAGTGTAGCTGCTATAAGGAATGCATCATTATATTTAAATTTAAGCAAAGTATATTCTATTGGAGATACTCCTTCACCAACAAGTCTATCATGGTCACCTGTAGGGCTTTTGCAGCTAGGACACCATATAACTGGATGTGTACCTATAGTGACATAACCTTTTCTCCTAAATGTATTATACTGCCATTCAATAAACCTACTATATGTTGGAGTTAGAGTCGTTGTAATAAATTCTCTGCGCCAGTCAATCGAATACCCCATCTCAATCATATCTCTTTTAGCAAGTCTACGATTATACTCTATAATATACTTAGGATCTCTAAACTTCTCTATCTCCTCTCTTGGAACACCGCTCATTAACAATATCTTAATCTGTTGTTCATCACCACTACTAATTCTTTTAGCAACACCTTGAATCGGCTCACCAGTTGCATGCCATCCCTGCGGAAACAATACATTATATCCCTGCATTCTCCTCATTCTAGCATATATGTCAAGCTTAGTACAAGTATATGCATGACCTAGATGTAATGCACTATTCATATAAGGATAAGGGAAAGTTACAAAACATTTAGGTTTACTTGGATCCGGATCTGTCTCAAAAATTTTTTCCTCAGCCCATCTATTCTGCCATTTAGACTCTATACTTTTAAAATCCATAAAAACACCCCAGAAATATTAGTGAATCGAGAATATCTGCTAAGAAAATATTATAGAAGTTAATAGATATAGGTGACGAAGTATATAGATAACAGATACTATCACCGTAATAGATTATAAAATACGATTATATAATCTTTTCTACTAAAAGTGATAAAGCATATTAACTATTTGAATGAATCTATTTCATTTTCTCTCTTATATTTAGGGGTATTGGATTCTCAACTATAAGACCATATTTTTCAGCCAATTTCTCTATATGTCTATCGTTTGAAACAATTATCGGTATATTATTCTCCAAGGCAGTTGCTATTAGAAGAGCGTCTCCTAATGGGATATTTTCGTCAATAGCTATATAGAAACCATGACTAGAGGACTTTATTAAGATCAATCCTTCAGCTATAGCCAATATTTTTCTAGCCACCTTTTCTCCTGGACGGATATGATAATACCAATAGAGTACATTATAGGTTTCTAAAAGAGTCGTAAATGTAATATAGATTTTAATCTCATTTTTTAATCCTCTTTCAATCAATGGTTTTGTATAAGGTGTAGCTATATGATCTTCAAGCAATGCATATGACAATATATCTGCATCGACAATCCTCATTCCTTTAACCCACCATAAACATGTTTTGCTTCAGCAGCATCCTTCAACATCATTTCTTTATTATTCAAATAAAGCTTTGTTTCAGAGAATATTTTTAATGGATCTATAACTTTTCTTAAAATAATAATATTACCTCTTTCTTCAACTATGACTGTGTCGCCAGGCTTCAAGTTTCCACGAGCCTTTGCAGGCAATGTAATTCTCCATCTATTATCTACCTTTGATTTGCCCATACCCATACCCACGCCCATATAAAAGAAGAAAAACCAGAATATAAATTTATCTGAACTTGCATTGATTATTTATAAATATAGAATATCTATGAATAGATTGAAAACTACTTACCGGGGTCTAAAATATGAGTATGGTAGATTTATCTAAAAGTCCTTTCGCAAAGCTCTATCCAATTTCTATCGAAAACATTAGGCTAGAAGATTCATTTTGGGCTCCACGCATAGAAATTTTAAGGAGAAAGACACTTCCCTCACAATATGATTTAATGATAAAAACTGGTAGAATATTTAATTTTCGTAGAGCTTCAGGTAAAGAAAAGGGAGATTTTAAAGGATACTATTTTAATGATTCAGATGTATATAAATGGGTTGAAGCGGTATCTTATACATTAGTCTATAGATATGATGAGAAACTATATTGTATGGTTAGAAAAGTTATTGATGATATTATAGCTGCACAAGATGATGATGGCTATTTAAACACATATTTTACATTTGAACGTAGAAAGGATAGATGGAAAAATTTAAGGGATATGCATGAATTATATTGTGCTGGACATTTATTTCAGGCAGCAATAGCATTTTATCGCTCTACTGGTGAAAAAGATCTATTAGATACAGCTATACGTTTTGCGAATCATATATCAAACATATTTGGTCCGGATAAGAGAGAGGGGACTCCAGGACATCCTGAAATAGAAATGGCTTTAGTAGAACTATATCGCTTAACTAAAGTAAAGAGATATTTAGATTTAGCAAAATTTTTCCTAGATAATCGTGGAAAGGGACTTATAGGTGGAAGTATTATTTTAATAGATCATAAGCCCTTCAGAGAATTGGATGAAATAGTAGGTCATGCTGTACGTTCCCTCTATCTAAACTGCGGAGCAACAGATATATATCTTGAAACTGGCGAAAAAGATCTTTGGGATACATTGACAAGGCTTTGGTCAAATATGGTTGGGAAAAAACTATATATTACTGGTGGAGTTGGATCAAGATATTCTGGAGAGTCTTTTGGAGATAGTTTTGAATTACCAAACTATAGAGCATATTGTGAAACATGTGCATCCATCGCAAATATCATGTGGAATTGGAGAATGCTTATGGCTAGTGGTGACCCCAAATATAATAGCTTGATAGAATTAATTCTATATAATGCTGCACTTGCAGGAATTTCTTTAGATGGTACAAAGTATTTTTATGTAAATCCCCTCGCAGATAGAGGTTTTCATAGAAGAAAAACGTGGTTTAGCTGTGCATGTTGTCCACCAAATATTGCTAGATTAATTGCATCCCTACCAGGATATATTTATAGTATATCTAAAGATACCATAAATATTCATTTATATATTCAGAGTAAAGCAAGTATATTGTTAAATGATACTGTGATAAAAGTAGAACAGTATACAAATTATCCTTGGAGTGGAGATATAAAGATAAATATAATTCCAGAAACACGTATAGACTTTACATTAGCATTATTTATACCTGGATGGGTTGAAGAAGCACATATAAAGTATGATTTAAATAAACATACTGTCTATAATTTTTCCAGCATATTTCCAGGAAGTGGATCGTATTTTAAAATCTCTAATACATGGAAAAGCGGAGTAAATAAAGTATATATTTATTTTAAAATGCCTGTAAGGAAAGTGATAAGTCATCCCCATGTATTGGAGAATACTTGTAAAGTTGCATTAAGACGAGGTCCGTTAATATATTGTTTGGAACAGGTGGATAATGATTTTGATGTATGGGATCTAGTTATAGATGAATCTACAGAATTTAATGTGATAGATGCTCCAAATCTTTTAAACGGTATAAAAGTTATCGAGGGAAATGGAATAATATATGAATATAAAAAATATTTTGAGGATGAGTCTCATCAAACCATATTATATAGAACAATAAATAAAATGGCGATGAAGCGACGGAAGGTTAAGTTTAAAGCAATACCATACTATGCATGGGGAAATAGACGACCAGGTCCT
>CAZKAY010000034.1:0-20235 GCA_964550975.1 uncultured Thermoproteales archaeon
CTATCGGTAATATGATAAAATTTTAATAAACATTAGATGGGTTCTATCGTTGCGGCTGGCTTTGTAGTTATCTCATAGCCTATAAATATTGGTTTAACTATTCTTTCTATATCTATAGAAATTTTTTCCAACATAGTGAAATCTATTTTTGATGGTATCGCAGTCATGAAATCCATGGTATCAACAGCTCTAATAACTATTCCTATTTCTTTGGAATAGTTTTCAAATATTTTTAAAAGAACTATAACTCTACATATATCCCTATATTTCCCTGTAATTTCGCTTTGAAATTTAAGCAATTCTATATATTTCATATCCCTAAATTTCTTGGAAAATATACCTATAGCCCTTCCAATAATACGTTCATCCCCTTTTATTCCAATAAATTTTCCTTTAAGATAAAATGCTTTATATACTTTTAATTTTCTGTTAAGAATACTGCTTTTAAAAGATTTTTCTATCCCGTTGACAAGATAGGTAAAATATTGTGAGGACTTTACTTCACTAAAAGATTTTTCAACGATATCTGTTATATCTCTAAGTAACTCCAATTTATCTAAAGTAATTTTACCCACAATTCTACACCCAAGTCCGGGTCCAGGAAACGGTTGTCTTTCAATAATCTCTCTAGGCAATCCGAGCCTCTTAGCAAGAATTCTAACCTGATATTTAAACAATTCTTTAAATGGTTCTAAGACATTTAACTTCATATCATTAGGTAATCCAGCAACATTATGATGAACTTTTATTAATCCACCATGTCTTATTCCTCTCCGTCTTTCGGCACTACCTCTACTGCTCTCAATAACATCTGGAGCTATAGTTCCCTGTAGCAACCATTTTACATTATATTTATCGGCAATCTCCTCAAATTTTTTTATAAAAATCTTTCCAATAATTTTTCTTCTTCTATCTGAATCAACAACATCATCTAATTCTCTTAAAAACTCCTCTCTAGATTCAATATGAATAACATTTAGACCTAATTTCCCTAACATTTCAACCACCATTTTACTTTCATTTTTCCGCATAAGTCCAGTATCTATATGTATGCATATCAATCTATTTCCTAAGATCTTATGGGCTAGAACTGCCAATGTAGTTGAATCAACTCCGCCGCTGACAGCTATAATTGCCCGTCCATCTCCAATATTTCTCCTAATATCATCCATACTTTTTTTAATGAAGCTTTCAACATTCCATTTAGTCTTCTCTATACCACATACGTCTGCTGCAAAATTTCTTAAAATCATATATCCCTTAGGAGTATGTGATACCTCAGGATGAAACTGTACACCATAAATATCATCTAAATGAAAAGACGCATATCTACATTTATCTGTCGAAGCTAATACTTCTATATTTTTAGGTAGTTTAACAATATTGTCACTATGCGACATCCAACATATCTCCCTATTATTCCATCCCCTAAATAATACATTATTTTTATCTAAGATATTTATCTCGGAGAAACCATATTCGCCTACACCTCTCTTCACAATACCGCCGAGAAACTTTGCAAGTAATTGATGTCCATAGCATATTCCAAGTATTGGTTTACCAAGTCTAAGTATCTTTTCATCAATCATAGGAGCATTTTCATCATATACTGAATACGGGCCTCCCGATAAAATTATACCCTTTACGTCTCTAAGCTTCTCAGCAGGTGTATTAAAAGGGAGTATTGCAGCATTAAATCCTTGTTCAAGTAAACATCTTCTTATATTAAATACATATTGTCCGCCAAGATCGAGTATAGCTATATCCATAGAATCACTAATAAACTATTTTCTCTAGTATATCATTTTTGAAGGCTATTTTAATTTCTCTAGCGATTCTTCTACCCATAGACATTGGCTCATTAAAATAATACCATGAATAAAACGAACCCATTGGATATAAATTAGTTCCAGCAACTATTCTCGCAGAAACCTCAAATGTAATGAAGCCTTGATCTGGATTAAAAAAGTTTTCTAAACAAAATGGTCCTATAATTCCTGGTGGAAAAAGTTTTTTAGAAGCCTCAACAACGTTTCTTCCCATAGATATGATTGATTTAAGCAGGCTCTCCCTAACTATAATTGGAACATTTCCACTAACAGTATAATCATACCTTTTTTCAATAAATCTATAGCTTTCATCCACAGTCTCTATCCTCTTATCCATACCGAGAAGTTCAAGTCTATTAAATATAGGTGAATAAAAATAATGTGGATAATATCTTACACCAGAGATAAACTCCTCTACAACAACCTTATCTAAAGAAATTCCCCGTCTTTCCAATTCTTCCTCCACTTTACCAGCATCCGTTATAAAATAGTTTTTCCCACCCATTGCTCCATGAAATTTTACAAAAACCTTTATATCTTTATCTCGAATCTCAGAAAATCTTCTAGGCGTTTTTAAACCAGCTTTTCTCAGCCACTCCATCTGTCTATCCCTATTACATTCCCATAAAAGACTTAGTCTATTTCCAAACATAGGTATACATAGTTTATCCAAAATATTTTCTCCACCAACATATGCTACAAAGGATCCATGAGGAACAATAATACAATTTCTCTCTCTCAAATATTCCTGAATACTATCATCTAATACTTCTTTAAAGGAAGATACTACTAGAAATTCATCCGGCATAGCTAGTGGAAAGCTTTCATAAACTTTAACTCTATCTTTAAGAGAAATCCCAACTGTTTTAAACCCCTCCAATCTAGCTCCATGAAATATTTGTAGCGCTGAATGAGAACATATTGTAGCTATTTTTATCTCCCTATATTCTCCTAAAATCTCATCGATCTCATCTTTCCTAATCATGTAACCAACCTATCCAGCAAACCAAGTTTTAAACCATATTTTATCTCTATAGCAATTCTTTCTCCAACACTAATATTTCTATCCCATTTATAGAAAGTATATGGGGTATATAATATACCGGGGGACCCGGGGACCCGTAGACTTACATCAAATATAACTATATCCTCCCTTGGCGGACCTGGAATAATAGCCCCTTGTAATGCAAAGGGACCTATAATTCCTGGAGGATACTCCTTTCTAACAACCTTCACAAACCGTTCTCCAAGTTCAAAGGCCTTTTCAAGTAAAGATTCCCTTAAGGTACATGCTATATGACCTACTTCTATAAACTTTATCCCAATTTTCTCCAATATCTTTTTCTGCCAATTGGAAGGTAGTCTTAAAATACCTTCTAAATTTGTCTGTCGTCTCATATCTATACCCATCAACTCGATTTCATCAAGCAATGGTGAGTAAAAGAAATTAAAATTAAATTGTGCTCCAACTATAAATTCCTCTATAACAGCGTTCTCCAAACTCTCCTCCCTAATCCTCCCCTCTTTAATCATCTTCTCAGAAACTTCCTCAAACTCTTTCGGTGATGAAACTAGGAAAAATGCTCTCTCATATCTTCTCTCAGCCTCACCAACCTTAACTATACAGACTCTATCTATCTCTGTATAATCTTTAAATATAATTGGCGTTCTTATACCAGCCTTCTCCAAAAGATAATATTGATTTCTAGAAACATCTCTCTCCTCAACTCTTAATAAATATCTATTACCAAAGACTGGTACCTCAAATCTATTTTCGATTCCATCATATCCAACATATACTGCAAAAGATCTATGTGGAATAAAAATAGTATGCTTGTTAACTAACATATTTTGTATATTTTTATCTAAAATATTCCTAAATTTCTCGAGTACAATTACTTCATCAATACATCCACTATCCTCTCCGAAAAACATTTTCTTAATAAAATATTTTTGATAAGTTTTTTCTCTCCCTCTCTGACATATTACAATCGTCTTAAAACCCTGTCTCTTAGCTCCACGCGAAATCTCTAATGCTGAATGACTTCCAATACACCCAATAGAAATATCTTTTCCATACTTCTCCAATATATTTTCAATAACCCTTTTATCAATCATCATATACCACCTCTATCTCTCTAACCTCATCTAACAGTTTCCTATATAATATGCTACTAACAAATATTGGGAGACAGGATAGAAATACAAGTTTACCATGCTTTATTTCCTCCCTAAATATACGCCACGGCCATGGACCTTCAAGCCAAATCGTGCTAATAAGGGAAATCTTTGCACCAGCTTTCATAGCAATTTTAATTAGACTTCTCATAGTAGAACATGTAGAGATAACATCATCAAAAATCATTATACTCCTATATCTAATTCTTTCTACATCTATTTGATCTAGGACAAGTTTCTGCTCTCCCGTTGTTATAGAACTCGTCTCAACAACTATGGGATTATCCATATACTTCTTCACATCTTTCCTAGCAATAGCCATATACTTTATATCTAAGATCTCTGCGATAAAATATCCTATACCTATAGCCTTAGCCTCAGGTATTAATAGTCCCTCAACCCTGTTATTCCCAATTTTTCTAACAATTTCTTCAGCAACCTGTTTTCCAAACTCTATATCTCCTAGAACGATACCGGCATCCGAAGCAATCCATATATTTTTTTCAACTCTTCTAATTGGAAGATTTCTCTCCAGTTCTCCAATTCTTACGATATAGCTTTTCTGCCCACTATATTTCTCTATACATCTAGAAATATATTTTAGGTAGTTCATGAAAAACACCTAATCTGACAATTATAGATAATAATAGAATTAGGAAGCTTAGTGAAATTAATAGATAGTCGATAAAACTCATCTTCTTGTCTCCATAAAATTTTCTATTCCTTATAGATGGATTAAAATTTTTCAAACTAATTGCAAGATTTATTTCATCCGCTAACTCTATACTTCTTACAGTAAATGGTATTAATATAGGAATATGATTTCTGATCCTTTTAAACAAATTCCCGCTATCTACCTCCAATCCCCTTGCTATCTGAGCATTTTTAATCTTCTCGTACTCATTGCTTAAACTAAAGATTAACTGTGCAGCCAAACCAAACGTAAATGAAACAATGTAAGGTATACCCATTTTAGATAGAGATATTATAAATTCTCTAATAGTTGTAGTCATAAAGAATAATGAAGGTATGCTTACCATAATTATTATTCTTAAGGGCATTTTAACTCCATAATATAGTCCAGTAGAATCAACTATGATTGGACCGATTCTAAATAACTCTACACCACATTTATTTGCATGAAATAGCGACGCCCTATAAAATAATATCCATACAAATCCGGCAAATACTATTAGCCCAGCGAATTTTCCAAGACTCTTCAAAAACTTTTTTCCAATTTTAGCCGAAAAACTTAAAGATACTATGATTAGAAGTATCAATAAATTTATCATAATATTATCCAGTATAAATGACATCAATGTTAATGAAATAAGGAATATTATTTTGCTTCTACCATCAAGTCTATGAAACCATGAATTTTTTTCAACATATTGGCCTAGCTTCATTTTTTAACACCTTTATAAGTTCATCAATATTCCGAACAAATTTATTTAGACCATATTTTTTAGAAAATTTTAATAGTGGAGGGAGATCTAGGTTTAGATTTTTTAGAAGAAAAGCATTATTGAAAAATATTTTTATATCTCCGTCGTATAGTTTTTCTCCATTCTTTAGAGCTATAATTCTATCACAGTGCTCTAAAATTAATTCCATGTCATGGGATATGAGTATAATCGTCTTCCCTCTCTCCCTAAGTCTATTCAAAAGAAATTTTAGTAATATATAGTTTTTATAGTCTTGACCTATTGTAGGCTCATCTAGAATCAATATCTTTGGATCTAAAACTAGTATGCTTGCAATAGCAACTCTCTCCCTTTCACCTATGCTCAGATTAAATGGAGATTCCTCTAACTTATCTATGAGCCCCATGGTTTCAGCCATACTTCTAACTCTCTCATCGATATTTTTTATACCAAAATTTTTTAAGCCAAATGCAATTTCATCATATACTGTTTCAGAAAAAATTTGATGAGAAGGATTTTGAAATAAATATCCAACAATCCTAGCCATCTTTGAAGCAGATGTCTTAGATACATCTATTCCATCGACAATAACTCTGCCCTTAATAGGCTTAAGTAATCCAAGAATATGTTTAGCCAACGTAGTTTTACCTGACCCTGTTGGACCAACCAAACCTACACTTTCCCCTCTATATATCTTTAGATATATATTTTTTAACACCCAGTTTTCATCATATTTAGACCATAGATTGTTTATTACAATTGCTTTTTTCATATAAATCCCCCAGAAAATCATCCAATAAATTGATATCTAAATTAAAACCAGCCTTCCTTAGACTATTTATAAAGACCAGGAAAGGAGGTGGATAAATACCTATACTTACCATATCATCCATTCTATCAAAAAATCTTCTAACAGAATCGTTAAATAAAATTTTACCATTATTTAGAACGATAATTCTATCTATCTCATTATATACTTCTGGAATCTTTCTATCAATAAGTATTATAGTAGTATCCTCTTCTCTCCTTAAATTCAACAATATTTCTAAAACCCTGTTTTTTCCATTTAAATCAAGATTTGAAAATGGTTCATCTAATATAATTATATGTGGATTCATTGCAAGAACGCTTGCTAAGACAAGTCTCTGTTTTTGGCCTCCTGAAAGAAGCCTTGGATTAAAATTTTCATATCTTTTTAAACCAAAAATGTTTAGCATTAAATTTATTTTATCATCTATATCAGATGAATCTAACCCTATATTTTCAAGACCAAATGCTATATCCTCCCTTACAGTCATACCAAATATTTGGGCTTCAGGATTCTGAAGAACAACACCAACTCTCTTAACAATATCTTTAAAATCACACTTCTTTGTATCCATATCGTCTATAACAACTCTGCCCGACATTTCTCCATCTATAAGATGTGGAATTATACCGCTTAGACAATAGGCAAGTGTAGTTTTACCCGAGCCACTTGGACCAAGAATAACCACAAATTCCCCATCATTAATTGTCAAGTTAATATTATTCAATACTTTTCTCTTGGAATTAAAATAGGAGAAAAAAAGGTTTTTAACATATATACCCATGTAAAATCACTTTACCATCTGGTCTTAAGCAGACCCCTCTTCTCTAACAACGGGGTTAATACAGCTATAAGTATTGGTGTACTAACAAATATCGGTGGAAGATCGCTTAAGACTAACATATATATTGCCGCCCAGAAAGGTGCGACGCCAACCAGTTCAAACCCCACTGCAACTATTGGAACCATTATAACTCCAGATATTAATGAAATCAATGCGGATTTTAATAGAAATTTACTAGTAATAGGATTTTGCGGTTTGATGAATTTACCTGGAATATATCCAGTCAACCCTACACCAATGAAATCAAATATAGGCGTAGCTAAATTAAAGTATCCGCCAAATATCGCCCACAGAGTATTTCCAATAGACCCTGCAAAAAACCCTATCTTCGGTCCAAACAATATTCCAATCACACATGGTAGAAATGCTAGTATACGCCAGTGAATAGCGCCTGGAATTAATGGTATAGGGGCAGTTAAGAGAAACCCGACTCCCGTCAAAGCTGATGTAACAGCTATTAAACCAATCCTCTTTAATGATCCGGTCACCATGTTTGATTATTTTATCTATAAATATATAAATATTTCTCTATAGAATATAATAAATCATATATTTTTTTACAAAAATATGTAACATTTTCTCTTCCATTGGTGCTATTAACTTAAGCGAAATGTATAAATACTGTATAAGCTTAACACAAGTTAAGTCTCTCATTAATAGTGAAATTAAAATATCAGTATATATATGAATATTTTTATAAGTTATAGAGAACTGCAAGTATGTATTTAACTATATACAGAGTATAATGGTGAAAAAATGGGAGAAAAATTTTATATAACTACAGCTATACCCTATGTTAATGCTCCTCCTCATATAGGTCATGCCCTAGAATTTATACAAACTGATGTAATAGCGAGATATCATAGACTTATTGGAGATGATGTCTTCTTTTTAACTGGCACGGATGAAAATGCTCAGAAAAATGTACTTGCAGCAGAAAAGAGAAATATATCTGTTAAAAAACTTGTAGATGCTAATTCGGCGGAATTTCAAAAAGTGCTGAAAATATTACAAATATCCAATGACGGATTTATAAGAACTTCTGATGAAAATAGACATTGGCCTGGTGTAAAGGAGCTTTGGAAAAGATGTCGAGAAGCTGGGGATATTTATAAGAAGAAATATACTGGCCTCTATTGTGTAGGATGTGAGGCTTTTGTTAAAGAAAAAGATTTGAAAAATGGTTTATGTCCAGAGCATCTTAAACCACCAGAAAAAGTAACAGAAGAAAACTATTTTTTCAGGCTTTCAAAATATCAAAAAAAGTTAGAGGAGTTAATTGAAAAAGATGTTATAAAGATTATTCCTAAGACCAGGAAAAACGAGGTAATGAGTTTTATAAGGTCTGGTTTAGAAGACTTTAGTATTTCTAGACCGACGAATCGTATGCGAGGATGGGGTATAAAGGTTCCCGATGACCCTACACAAACTATTTACGTATGGTTTGATGCTTTAACAAATTATTTAACTGGCCTAGGTTTTGGAACAAGAGATGATAATTTATATAAGAAATATTGGCCTGCAGACATTCATGTAATAGGTAAAGGTATTGTTCGTTTTCATGCTGTTTATTGGCCTGCAATGCTGCTTTCGGCAGGATTACCTTTACCTAAATGCATTTTTGTTCATGGTTATGTTACTGTTGAAGGACAGAAAATGAGTAAATCGTTAGGAAATGTCGTTAATCCAATAGAGATGGTTGAAAAATATGGTGTAAATGCTTTAAGATACTATATGATAAGAGAGATACCCCCCTTCGATGATGGAGATTTCTCAGAAGCATTGCTGGTGAAAAGAGTTAATGAAGAACTTGTAGGAAATATCGGTAATTTTATCTATAGAACATTGACCTTTATTTATAGATACTTTAATGGAATTATACCAAGGCCTGGAGAATTTATAGAAAGAGATAAAGAGCTTATAAAAGAAATTGAAAACTCTCCTAAAACTATTGGTAAATTGATAGAGGAGTTTAGATTAAAAAAATCTATACAGGAAATTCTTTCACTATCTGCTTCCGGAAATAAGTACTTTCAAGATAATAGACCATGGGAACTTATAAAGAGTAATAGGGAACGGAGTAATACTGTCCTATATATATGTGCTAATCTCTGTAGAACACTGTCAATACTCCTATATCCATTTTTACCAGAAGCTGCAGAAGATCTTTGGAATCAACTTAACCTAAAAGAAGAAATGGTTTGGAGAGACGCTGGCCTCCTTAAACTTAAACCCGGTCATAGGATAAATAAACCACATATCCTCTTTAAAAAAATAAAGTTAAGAAAATGAAAATAAGGCTAACTTCCTATATACTATTTTATTCAGCAATATTGATGTAATATTAGGAAAATTTTTATATGAGGTTCTATTAGAACATTTTAGGTGGTAATGTTGTCTAAAGTATACATTCCTCTAAGACTTTCAAAGGAGGATGCTAAGATTTTAGAGGAAGAGGCTAAGAAAGAAGGAATTGGAAAATCCGTTTTAGCTAGAATTTTACTTAAAAAAGCTCTTCGTGAAAGAATTTTGGAGAGAGCTATTAAGGAATATGTTTCAGGTAGATGTTCTCTCGAATTCGCAGCCGAAATAGCTGGTTTCTCTCTAAGAGAATTCATAAGCGAGCTACATAGTAGGAATATTGTTTTAAAATATAGTCTAGAAGACCTTTTAGAGGATCTTAAAATGGCTGAAAAACTTGCAGAAGCTTAATGCTTCCTTCGATTCCACTCCCCTAATATATTTTGCTAAGGCCAGAAAAATCGAAATCCTGTTAAATCTATTTAATCCTATCATTGACAGAGAGGTTTATAGAGAAGCTGTTGAAAGAGGAATTAGTAAAGGTTTTAGAGATGCTTTATTAATACGTGATATTGTTAAATCTGGTAATATTAGAATTATTGATGTAAAGATTGATGTGAGTAAATATTTAAAAATATATAGAATCGGAAGAGGAGAAATTTCTACAATCTTTTTAGTTAAGAGAGGAGATGCCGATCTAGCCATAATTGACGATTCCTATGCTAGAAATATTGCTAAAAAAATGGGGATAAAAGTTCATGGATCCCTTTTTATATTAAAATATGCTGTACTTAAAAAAATTATATCAAGTGAAAAAGCCTTTAAAATTCTTTTAGAGATGGTAAAAAATGGTTTCTATATTTCACCGGAAATCATCGCATTTTTTAGGGAAGATTTAAGTAATTTGCAGACTATCTAATCAGAATATTATTAAGATATTAGGGAATAGAGTTTGACTGCTTAATACTAAAAATCTTAAGGTTGATATCAGTTAGGAAAACTCTTTACCGATATATTCCTCTCACCAATAAATGTTCTGGATAATCATAAAATGCTTTAGTAAATCTTTATACCTTAATCATTTAATTTAAAAAGATTTTAGTATTATTATAAGTTTAACTATTATTGTGGTATTATGAGGATAGATTATGTTTCTTTTAACGATAAATTAGATAAATGCTATGTATATGTTTTTAATGATTCCCCGTATCCTGATAGAGTTTTGTCAATATATATTAATGGAGAAGACTATACTTCTGCTAGTAGAATTATTGATAAAGAACTTGATGCTAGGAAAAAGGGGTTGATAATTATTTCCAAAAACTTTATTGAAGGATCTATGATAAATATCTCTATTAAAGGAGAGAAAAACAGTGCTATGGAAAGAGTTAGGGTTTTAAAGCCATTTTTCCCGGTTGGATGCTATGGTGGTTCAACCATTCTCGGGAAAAGGGAAAATATTATGGAGGCTATTGAACTTGGATTTGATACAATTGTTGCTGGAGTAAATGAACTTGATATGGCGGATAAATATGATTTTAAGGTTATAACATCTCTTCCAACAGTTGAGAAAAACGGTGAAAGTACTGTTAATTTAGATTTGGTTGAGAAATATAAGACTCATAAATCTCTGCTTGCATGGTATATTATTGATGAACCAGATATTTGGGAGCTTATTGGAAAAGTTCCTAGAGGGTGGACTGAGAAATGGACTAAATATATGAGGAATATTGATCCTATACATCCAACATATATTGTATTATGTAATGATAGAAAGTTTGAGATATTTGCTAAGACTCCAGATATTCTTGCTGTAGATCCATATCCAGTATCTAGACTTCCATTAAAATATGTTTCTGACATGGTTTTAAAGGCGAAATTAGCCTCAAACCCACGTCCGCTTTGGCTTATTCCCCAGGCATTTAGACATGGCCGACCACCTATAGGAGGATATTGGGGATGGAAACGGTTTCCTATACCTGAGGAAGAAAAAATTATGGTATATTTAGGGCTTTCATATGGATGTAAAGGTGTAATATATTTTACATATGGTTCCTTTATAGATGTTAGACATGATCCCGTCGAAGGTTTAGATTCGAGGCATAGAGATTCGATAAGATTGAAGCGTGGTATTGCCGGACTTTCGGGAGAACTTCATGCCTTAGGAAAATTACTACCTCTGGGAGATGTCTATGGAGATTATTGGGATATAAGATCTACATCCGGTTTAATTGAAGTTAAGATGGCTATGATTGGAAACTTTGCTTTTATAATATTTGTAGTAAATCATAACTATATTTCAGATGAATATGATTTTAAAATAAATCCGGTAAATAATATTGAGATAAAGTTTAGACTTCCCCATTGGTTTGAGATAAATGATTGCTTTACTATAACTAGTAGAGGATTTGGTGATATAAATGTTAGAAGAAACGGGAGAGACTATGTAATTAGATTGGAGAAAATCGATACCGCTATGCCGATAGTACTTGCATCAGATGAGAAAACTAGGAATAGGATGTATAATGAATGGAGACAATGGAGACGATTCTAATTTAAATAGAATAAATTTATTTCTTCTCTTAATAAAGAATTTATGCTGCACATAGGTATCTGAATATGGCTATATCTATCCCGGAAATCTTAGTAGGAAAGAATTTCTATAATGCATATAACACAATTATATAGTAAAGTATATTCTAAACCTTCATTAACCATTTCCATAGTGGTATAAATTTGATCCTTTCCCCCTTAAACTTTATCTCATCCTCGTAGTCCCATGTAACAACTAGTAAATCCTTGCAATGCAACAAGTTACTAGCTTTAATCAGAGATCTCAACTCACGCCTCTCAACTTCGTCTAAACTTGATGCATAAGTTACCTGTATCAATTGCCTTATTATTGTTCCCCTCTTAATGATAAAATCTACTTCATGTTGCTGGTAGTCTTTAAAGTAGAAGATTTCTTTATTTATCTCTAGTCCCGATTTTATTAATTCTAGAAATACGAAGTTTTCCATTAATTTTCCAATATCTTCTTTTCCCTCTAAGAACGAGTAGAATCCATTATCAACTAGATAAACCTTGGGAATACTCATTTCAATTTTCCTTAGACTTTCTTCATATTTTTTGAGGAAGAAGGCAAACTGCACGTCTTCTACAACTTTTTGGAAATTATAGAGAGTGCTTCTGGCTACCTTTATTCCCTTTGATTTTAGACTTCTAAAGACTTTGTTTACGGAGAATTCTTTTGAGAATGATGAGATAAGGTTTCTGAGGAAAAACTCTAGATCGAATCTCTCCCTGATTCCATATCTTTCCATTATATCTCTATAGATTAGAAGGTCGAAATATTCTCTAAAAAATCTAAATGGAGGAATATTTTCTAGAACTATGTCTGGGAAACAACCCCTTTTTAGGCATAGATTTAAGATATTTTTTATCTTATTAACTGTATATAGATCCAGCAAGTCGCTCTTTCTTACTTTAAGGTTGTTGAATATTAAGACTTCTTTAAATGAGAGTGGGAAGATGTTGAAAGATATACTTCTTCCTCTAAGCTGTGTTGCTATTTCTTTGCTTAATAACTTGGAAGAAGAGCCTGTAATAAAAATAATATACCTTTTCTTCTCATAAAGATGATATACAACTTTCTGCCAGTTTTCTAAAGCCTGAATTTCATCTAAAAAGATATAGAGTGGTATATTACCATAGATTTGTTGATGGAAAAAGGGTATTTTATATGGATCTTCTGTTAAAAGTATTTCCTCAAAATTAATGAATAAATACTCGTGACCTTTAAGCTTATTTCTCTTGATAAAATAATATAGGAAATAAGTTTTCCCAGCTCTCCGTGGACCTATGATTGAAACTATAAAATTTTTGTTTGGAGAAACCATCAACTTTCTTGGCTTCACATCTGTCTCATCTATCTCTCTCTTCCGTGTTACTAAATATTCTTTAAGTTCCATGTTACTTAATTAGTAAACTTTCTATATAAAGTTTTCCTATATATTGATAAATTTTAAAGCATAATTGAATATAGAAATATTACCTTCACTTCTCCCATAATTTTATCGACCAGATCCTTTACAAAAATATATTTTTTCAAGTTAATCCTTTCTTACAATAACTATTGGTATTTTAGCTTTTTTAATTAACTCGTAGAAGTCTTCAACATTCATACCAGCTATCCGCTGAGCCAATCTTAAATCCCCCGTTTCTATGAATAGTTTTAATGCAACCCTTATTTTTACCGGCTGCTTCTCAATAAACTTCCAATCAGCATACTTACGCCTAACATCACGCTCAAAGGCATCCTCAAGTAAATTTTTCTCAAACATTTTATCCCTAGATATGAGTACATTCTATTATAAATATATTTTCTGATACAATATTAGTTAATAAATATTGTCTATGACATAATTATCTGTGGTGAAAGGAATTTAAAATTAGATTCCATCGTAAGATTAATAGAATAAAAAAATGATAAACTAAAGAAAAGTCAAGCCTCCTCATAATATGATTTTGGCTTAATATAAATGTTACACTATTATGTAGCATTTCGAAAATAGTAAACTATATCTATAATAGTTTTTAAGAATTGTAAATTTCCTATAGAGATTTGATATCTTAGTGATCTCGATCATTAAGTTAATCTGAAATATATTACTTTTCTTCCGATCTTCTTTTTTCCCACGATACCTCTATTAACGAGAAGCTTTAAATATTTTCTCATGGTTCTTTCACTAACATTTAATTTTTCTGCCAGTTCTCTTATATCCATTTCTCCCTCCAGTTTTTTAAGTATCTCTTCCATTAATCCCTCAACCTCCTTTCTATAAAATATTACTTTAAAGAAAAAACCCTCCTCAACGAAATCCGGCTCCTTTAATCCACGAGTAATACATGTCTCGATAATCTTATTTGTCCCGGTACCCCATTTCTCTATAAATCCATATAAAAATAATATGTTACCTATCCTTGGATTTCTTAATATAGATTCATGCTCTCCTTTAAGTTTCTCAGGAGTTAATGGCTCTAAAAGTTTTCCGGGATTCATTATCACAACTCTATCATCAAAGATCTTCACATATATTGGAGAAGGTATCGAATAATCTCTATGACATACAGCATTAACGAGAGCTTCTCTCAAAGCTTCTAACGGTATTTCATATATTTCAATTCTTCTACCCATTTTATCTATCTTAGAAATAAATGAAAGATTTTCTCTGAGAAATTGGAGACTTAAATTTATTTGATTTATAATGTTTCCACCTATCTCTCTCTCAGCCACAATCTTTGTAAGTGTCTTAAATCTCCCACATTTTACTACAGCATAGGGTAAATATGTTTGAGGGTTGTGGGAAAAACATAGGATCGAGGCATATGTTAGATTAGAATCTTTAATTAAACCAAGCCTTTTTAAAAAATCCTTTTTATCTCTATACTTTAGCTCCAATCGTCTTTCAATTCTAACAGAATTTATAAATTCTTTAATTATATCTTCATCGATAAGAGAAAGATTATCGCCGATCTCCGTATCTTCAAAGGAAATCCTCTTCCTATATTTCTCTAAAATAAGTTTCTCTAACTCATCTCCTGAAAGTTTCTGATTAGATGCCCCTATCCTCCTATATGCGATACCCTTATAGTAGTATGGCTTATTAACACCCTCATTAACTGTTATAACTATTAGGTTTTTTTCTCTCAAATTAGTAATCTCTATCTGTGGAAGTATTATTGGCTCAATTGAAAACTTTATTCTATTAATAATATTTGGTAGAGTGTTTTTCCCAATATCTATTCCCCTTATATTTCCCTGGTCATCTACCCCAATTACTATCTTTCCACCCTTAGTATTTAGAAAAGCACAAATAGTTTTTAGAATGCCATCCCAATCAGATAGACTTTCCTTAAACTCTAGCCTCTCACTCTCTCCCTGCTTTAATAATATCTCTATAGCCATAAAATCTTTATATTTAAAAAGACTTATAGATTTTCCGGAAAATTCCGGAATTTTCTGGAAAATTAACCCTAAAGCTTAACTCTCTAGATTTCTGATTATTTCTATAAGAGATCGAAGGGAAACGTTTATCTTCATTACCTTCGTATCATTTTAATCTCTTCAATAAGAGCTATATATATTCAAAATTTCTCCAATATTTCTATATACAAAATCTGTTAGCCTAATAATATTCAGCTTCAACTCACTATATCTTCTAGATTATAATATCCTTATAAATACTTATAGCTAAATTTCTTCAAAACTCCTTGAACTCGAAGATAGTTTTACCTTCTCCATCTTAAACCTATTTACCATTATATTATATAAGGATATTCTTCAAATGTTTCCTTTCCAAACCATTCTCTTAAATCTTTGTTAAAGGGTAATGCTAATTCCTTCTCTATGAGTTCTTGAGCCTGCTCTAAGCTCTTAGTTCTATGATCTGAAAGGATTATGTATAAAAGGATTTTTCTATCTCTCTCGATAAACGACTGAAGACCTAGCTCCATTGGTATAACATGTGTTTTAATAATATGTCGCGTGAGAAATTTAGGTAGCGATTTTACATGTAATGGATGTACCCCATTACCGTCAATTATAGCCGGCACTTCTACCACTACATCATCCTCTATACCTTCTATGCAACCTCGATTAGGTACATTAACTTGAAATATATCTTTATGATTGTTAACTATAGCATCTATTATTGGTATATGCTGTTCTCCGCTGAATTTAGATGGAAGCTTATCTGTTATCGGCTTTGATGATTCCCTAAGTCTTTTCATCTCATCAAATCGTTCGCCTAAACGTTTGAGATAATAATTCCATCCTATCTCGGAATCAAAACCCCCATACCTATTGAACCATCTCTTTTTAGTTTTTAGGTCAGTATGAAACCACCAAGCCCCCGCAAATCTAGGCGTATCTCCAACAGGGAAAAGCCCGAACATTCTATATAGAAATACTGATGCAGGAGACATCTGAACATCCATAGGTTCTCCTTTCCATTCTTCCCAATACTTCTTCGCTCTTTTCTCTATCCACTCATCTATTAGTGGATAGGCATCTTTACCTTTATATAGGAAATCCGTTAACCATATGCAATGATTTATTCCTACAGCCTGAAACTCTATTTTCTTTGAATCTAGACATAAAACTTCAGCAATTCTATAGACTCCATAGTGACCGTGACACAGACCAATAACTTTAATTTTAGTTTCTCTAGTCATAAGCGTGCAACCGTCGAAAACGGGATTTGAGGCTTGAATGAGCCATGCATCTGGACAAATGTCTTCCATATCCCGTGCAATCTCAAGCATAAGCTTTAATTGACGGAAATATGTTCCGATAGTGTAGTATCCGGTGCCAGAAAAGCACATCATCCCTCTATAATATCCATACTTCTCTTCTAGCTGCCTTTCTTGCTCAGAGGCCTTATGACCACCGGAGAGAGCTGTATTAATCACAAAGTCAGCGTCTTGTAAAGCTTTTCTCCTATTCAATGTTTTTTCGAATGCTAAGTCTTTTCTTCCTAATTCCTCCGCATATCTTCTAGCAAGGCTATAAGCAATATCAAGCCTCTCTTCATCAACATCCATAAAGCAGATTTTACTTCCTCTAAGGCCTTCATTTAAACAAATATCTCTCAATAGCTTTAGAGAGAAAACGGCACTTCCCGCCCCTATGATACATATTTTAATACTCATCCAGTTTCACCATTACCCATTATATTATATAATCATATATTTGACTCCATATTTTTTGCATAGCTTTTTAGATTTTTCTTCAAGTGTTCTCTGATACTCTTTATTTGGTTGATAAAATATTTTATATAATCGTCTATATTTTGATAATAGTTGTGGAAAATGGTTTTCTAGGACTCTATAGTAAAGCTTTTTACCGATGCCGAATAATGTTAATGCCCCTATAAATATATAGTCTGCATTATATTCTTTTGCTGTTTTAACGAATTCCTCTAATGCTTCATCGCTATCTGAGATGAATGGTAGTACTGGGATAAATGCGATACCTGCATAGAATCCTTTATCCTTCACTTTCTCTAAAACTTTTAATCTATCCTTAGGTTTAGGCGCATTTGGTTCAAATATTCTTGCTATATCTTCATCTAATGTTGAAAGGGATATTGTTATGAATACGCCGTGATTTATTTTGTCCTCTAGATCTACTGGTAGAAAAGCGTTTTCATCGATTTTCTTCAATAAATCTAGGTCTCTTAAAATTAAAGTTGATTTTGTACCACAATGTACTGGAAATCTATATCTAGCAATAACTTGGAGACATTTTCTAGTCACCCTATATTTTTCCTCAATATACATCCATGGTTCTGTTGCAGAGCTTAATGCAATGAATCCATATTTTCCCTTTCGAGCATATCTTCTAAGACTTTTCTCAAGTAGTTCAGGGGCATTTATTTTTACTGCCAGTTCTCCCCTCATGTTTTCTCCATACTTGCTTCCACGAATATAGCAGTAGATACAGTTAAACTCGCATAACTGATATGGATTTAGAGAATAATCGTCTAAAAACCATGTATCTCTTTTTTTATGCTTATTTAAAATTGTTTTAGCATAGATTTCTTTAACCAAAATTCCACCACATAATAATTATGAACTAGCTTTTCAACATATATTTTTTCCATGCATTCCATGCAGGTTTTTCATCTCCATTATTTTTAAGTAATCCAAGCGATCCTTGCCACTTTAGAAAGTTTTCTCCATCCACAGTTTCTATATTTATATTAAAGCTTTCAGCAATCTGTTTATTTAATTTTTCTGAAATATCGTAGAGAAGAACCCATGATATAAATTCAATTCTATCTCCATTTTTCCTGGCTACATCGGATAACCTTTTAATATATTCAACTTGCTTATCTTCACTCCCCTTAGGTCCATTAGAACTCCATCCTGTTTCTGTTATAGCTATTCTTTTATCTGGGAATAGCTTAAACATTTCATTAAAATATTTTTCTGTATCCTCTACATTTAAGTTTGCATGATCTTCCTCAATATATATTGTTAGGACAGCTATATCCCCTATCCCCACAATATTTTTTAATAAACCTATTTCATTATAGTTTCTAGCTATATGATATGCGCCTACAACTCCAACCTTAATTTCGCTGTCAATTGACTTTATTTCAGAAAATATTTCTCGACAAAAATTTCGAAATGATTCTGCTTGCTCTGGATGAATATGAAGATAGCAGTTAACTTCATTTCCAATAAATAAATATTGTATTTGCTTAGGATACTGTTTTAGCAATTCTCTTATAAATAATTTAAATGTATGGAGAAAACTAGAATCATCGAATCCCTTAAAGTCAAGGTCTTGCGGAAATAATCCCAACCTATTTGTACATATTATTTCTATTATTAATGCGCATTTAAATTTCTGTTGCTTGGTTTTTAAAATTCTATAGTTAATGAAACTCCAGTCATATTTTCCTATAAATGGTTCAACCTTACCCCATTGTACACCCCATATAGCTATACTCATACCTCCCTCCCTAGCTTTTTTAAAAGCTTCGGTAAAACCTTTATCATTCCATTCAGGCTCACCTTTGGGAAATATCCGTGTACCTAATGGTACGATAGACTTCATTTCCACCTTCCTTTGATAGATATAGGCTAGAGAAAAAATGACTAAAATCAATCCTAGAACTATAAATATAACTCTCTTTAACATAATATATCACTAAATATAAATGTCAATAATACGTTTCATTATTAATATTTAACGAATAAATATGTGAGGAATATGGATAACCATAGTAAGTCATCTAACATTCGTTCACTAATAAAGTATGATGGAAAGCTATGGGGTATATGCTATCTATCTATAGATGACTTTGAAAACGAATTATCAAAACTTGGTGAAATATTAGATTATATAGAGGAAAACTATGGGAAAATAGTAGCTATTATTCCAAATATAGGTTTAACGTCTACCAGCATTATTCTAGGTACATCGTTTCAAGGAGTAAAAGGATTTGCAATAATATATAATAAATATGTATCTAAACATCAATAAATATACAGATAATAGTGATCAATGTTTTAATAGATAATAAATACTGTAAAATGTAGTAGGTATTGTATAAATATCAAGATAAATTATCCTTAACTAGATCAACATTTCATTAAATTACCATTATGTGAGAAAATGATCGGCGTCTTAATAGACAATGAATATTGTAAAAAATGTGGTAAATGCTGCTTAAATACTGAGATGATACTTACTCCATCAGATATAAGAAGGATTTCATCTAAAGGTTACAATGTAGATGAATATAGCTATTATGATGGAAGATTTTATCGACTAAAAAATATTGATAATCACTGCTATTTTTATGATATCGAAAATGGTTTATGTAAAATATATGGTTATAGACCTATAGGATGTAGACTCTATCCTCTAATATATACCCTTGGAAAGGGGATAACAGTTGACAAAGATTGTCCTCAAGCAGATAAAATTGGTAAAAAGGATATTGAGAGAAATAGAAAGGTATTTGAAAGGATATTAAGGGAATTGAATATCGAGTAAAATTATTTCAACATATTTTGTATAATTGTAGCTGAGATAATTAATATTAGACCGATAAAAGTTGATGGAAATATTTTCTCACCTATAACTAGATGTATTATTAATAAGGATAAAAATGGTGCAAAATATATTAGATCGGCTATTCTTGCAGTAGACTTAGAGCTTCTCAGAGCTGTAAGCCATAGAGTAAATGTAATGCTCATCTCAAATAATCCTACATATATGCATCCAAGGATTCCGATAAGATTTATATTGAAAATATTGGAGAATAGGATAAC
>CAZKAY010000035.1:0-2545 GCA_964550975.1 uncultured Thermoproteales archaeon
CTTGGGCTAGGGCAAATTCCTATTCGTGCTCTAGGCACATGCTCCTGGAATCGCCCTAAGCCCAAGCCTACTACAATTTGTTTGCCGGCTTTTAAGCCAAATTAAAGTCGTATTTGCCTCCAGGCACAATTTATATTGCTCCTAACTGAAATATGTGTTTAATCCATGCATTAATCTAATATAGGGCTTGGATGCGAATAAATATAGGAAATAAAAGTCATCTCACATAGAAAATATTAATAAAATAGAACAAACAGAAAGGAAATAGCAGATTATCTGACAATTTTAAAACTCTTTATAATCTTTTTCTTAATTTCTTCAAAGTGATACATGATTTCTTCAGGCTTTAAGTTTTTTCTAATATAGTCTGAAAAAAATCTATTGTATAGCTCAGGATTTTCATTTAAAAGTTTTTTAGCATATTCAGCAATATGTTTTCCGATTATTCTCTCATTTTCAGGAAACATTTTCTCATCTACTGGTATATTTAGCCCAGCATCAATCGCACCTTTAACTGTAGCAAAAAATATACCTCCCTTAATAGGAACATGTAATCCAATGTCAAGTATAGCTTCTTTTACACCCTTTTTTAAAGCCCTTCTACCTATTAATAATCCGATTAAATACGCAGCTGGAATGTTTTGAGTCCCCCCAAGCCATCCAAATTTATTCCTTAACTCGATTGTTGAAACAGAAGTAATTATTTGGTCTCCTTGTGGATGAGCCATAGCGATTTGTGCAATTATATGCCTGGAAGTCTTTCTAACAACCAACCTAGGCTTACCACTAATAATTAATTTTAATCTCTTTCTATAGTTAGTTAAACCCTCTCTTCTTCTTCTAAATGGAACAACATATTTCTTTTTAACCATATTAAATCCTCTCTGAAAGCCTATGTTCTAAAATATATGACCTTAAATGTCTAATGCTTCTAAACATATTACCTTTTACTAAGACATATAATCTACGATAAGTTTTCCTAGATATTATTCTTCTATCTCTCAGCATTCTTAAATATCTTCTTTGAGCTCTTACTTTTCTGATCCATAATTCTTTTTTATCTATAGACCTTCCCTTTCGACTTCCAGGCCCTCTTTTCCTAACCTTTATCCTACCTCTTGAAGGTGTATGCACTGGTCTTTTTCTTATAACTCCTTCTTTTATTAATTTCCTTACATCTTCTCTGGATAAAACAGAAGAGATTCTATCTATATTTTCCATATCAATCCATATTCTATTCTTTCCAACCTTCAATATTTCAGAAGCAAGTCTTCTAACTAATTTTGACATCTCATATCACCTAAACAATTTCCGGAGGATTAAGAACCTTTATTCCGAGTTCTTTTGCCCTCTCATATATCAAGTATTTTTTCCTCTTACCTACTGTAGAAGCAATTTTTATTGCATATTGCGATGAATCAATATTCTCTATTTCTTCAACTCTATATACTATTATCTCTCTGAAACCTGATGGATGCAAACCTCTAATTTTTTTAGGAGAACGATATCCACATTTTACCTTTAATGGAAACCCCTTCTTTTCCAACCTTATCTTATTATCAATACCTTTAGGTTTACGCCATGAAAAAGAAAGACTATTTTTGATCCAACTATTCATTCTAATAAAGACAGGCTTCTTTTTCTTTAATTTCATTTTAAGTTTAGCTAACTTATATAATGAAGGAGAAGGTTTTATTTTATATTTTCTCATCGACATGCTATTCACCTCAATATACATATGCTATTAAAAATCCTCCAATACCCATTTTCTTGGCTTCAATATTTGAAAGTAAACCTTTTGATGTAGAAATTATTAGCAACCCTATGTTTCTTCCAGGTAAAAATTTTTTTTCCCACTCATTATACTCATCTTTTTTTACAGGAAAGCGAGGTTTAATGACCCCACAATTATTTATTCTTCCCAACAATTGAACCCTTATTTTACCTGACCTACCATCATCGATGAATTCGAATTCACCAATATACCCAGCTTTTTGCATAACATGCAGAACATTAGCTATAAGTTTAGATGCTGGATAAATTAGACACTCTTTTTTCCCTCTTTCCTCATTATTTTTGATAGTTATTAATGCGTTAGCAAGAGAATCCATAACCATTTTAAACAACCCATATATCGAATCAGTATAATGAGAACAAAAAGATCTAAATATATTTTACTCTCCATCCCCTCTATTTCTATTGGAAAATATTTCATTACTTACTAATTACTGTGTATTATAATATGTTATAAATTGTTTAAATTATTATAGTTATATAATTTAAAATAATAGTAATTAAATAATGAATTTCATAAGAAATAAAGGGGTAGAGGGGTTTCTACATTTTTTCTCTACTTTCTTCACTTTTTCTGTAGAAAAGTATTATGTAAAGCATATTGTAGAACAATATGTAGTTTTTATACACCCCTTTGTTTCCACTGGAAATTTTATTTTTATATTATTTTTTTCTCTTTTTATTAATTATACATTTATTTTTTTTCTTTTTACTTAAATAAATATAATTTTTTTTCTTTTTTTTTTTTTTT
>CAZKAY010000035.1:2555-12633 GCA_964550975.1 uncultured Thermoproteales archaeon
TGCCAATGCTACTAAAGGAACTAAATAAACAGCTTTTTTCTTTTTTTCCAAAATTACATTTTCTACAATTTTTATCTGCAAGTTTTTTGTAGAATATCTTTATAACACCTAACTTTATATAGTAATTGAAAGAAGATGTCACCAAAAATAAGTATTGAGGATTATATTTCTGAAGGAAAGAGGATAAAAATAGTATTGGAGGGAAGTAATATTAATAGTAAGGACGTTATTAGAGCTTATGAACTCTTAAGAATTATGGCTGGTAAAAATGTTAGTAAGAAAAACAATTCCAGTAATATGATCTGGAAAGTAATTAAGAGGCGATTTAATAATGGTTTTTGGTTTTCAAGTAAGGACTTAAAGGAAACTATTCGAGAAGAGCTAGGCATTGATATCCCTATAAATTCTATTGCAACATATTTACTTCGATTTTATAGACGTGGATTATTAGAGAGAAAGGGAAATAAGTTTGGTATGCGATATAGATTATCAAATTCCTTTATTGCTAACTCCCAGTAAACAATAAGCAATTATGTCACTCTTAGTTATTATGCCTTTAATCTTCTTATTTTCTACAACAAGTGTAGCTGGGGCTTCCATTAGTAGTATCCTATATATATCATCAATATTACATTCTGGTCTTATAGTTGGAAGAGGTTTATCCATTACATCTTTTACTCTTATTTTAAAAATTTTTCCATGATACTTTAATAAGGTTCTTACAATTATTTCTTCAGAAATAGTACCCTTTATTTTTCCTTTCTTATCTATAACAGGCAGTTGTGAAAAACCATTCTTCCACATTATTTCTGCAGCTTTTCTTAATGTATCATTCTCGTACACAGTATATACTGGCTTATTCATTACATCTCTTGCACTAAGTGCAAGAGAAAGACTTTTTTTCAATACATTATATATTTTTCTCAAGGTAGAATATCTAGGATCAACTGTTCCATTCTCTATTCTAGCAATTAATGATTGACTTACTCCAGCTTTTTCTGCAAGTTCCTTTTGGGTCATTTTTGCTTTTTTTCTAAGATACCGAATATATTGAGGTGATAAAAACATATTTTCACCTTGAAAGGTGTGCATATGCACACTTAATAGAATATATTAGTATAAGATAAGATATATTTTTCTCCAAGAGAAAAGTTTTAAATAATTAGGTTGAATATTGTAATGAAGCATAGAAATATATAAAGGAAACATTTAGTGATTAAAATGGGTGGTTTAACTACTTCAATAAAATATTTAGTTTATGCATCTCTTGAAGTAAACGGTGTTGTTGAAAAACCCGATGTAATTGGAGCTATCTTTGGGGCAACTGAAGGTATTTTAGGGGAAGAACTTGATTTAAGAGGATTGCAAAAAAGTGGGAGGATTGGTAGGATACAAGTGAAATTAGAGAGTAGGAATGGTAAAACAATCGGTACATTGATTATACCATCTAATTTGGACAGAGTGGAAACAGCTTTAATCGCTGCAGCAGTTGAAAGTGTGGATAAAATCGGACCCTACGATTCGAAGATTAGAGTAATTAAAATAGAAGATCAACGGATTAAGAAAAGAAAGTGGATCATTGAGAGAGCAAAGGAGCTGCTGAGGAAATGGGATGAATTTGCTCCTGAAAGCAAGGAAGTTATGGAGGAAGTTCTGAAGGCGGTTCGTGTGGCAGAAGTTATAGAATATGGTGTAGAGAAACTACCAGCAGGTCCCGATGTAGATAAATCTGATACTATAATTATTGTAGAGGGTAGAGCTGATGTCATTAATTTATTAAAACATGGATATAGAAATGTTATAGCATTAGGCGGAGCTTCTGTTCCTCAAACTATAATTGACTTAAGTAAACGAAAAAAAACAATTGTATTTATAGATGGTGACAGAGGGGGGGAACTTATTCTTAAAAAGATCATCCAGATGGCTGATATAGATTATGTAGCTAAGGCGCCTTTAGGAAGAGAGGTTGAGGAATTAACTGGAAAAGAGATAGCTAAGGCTCTTCAAAATAAGATTCCGATAGAAGAAATAAAGGCATCAATCCAAGTTTTATTGGAAAAACCTTTAAAGAAAGAAGTTAAGATTCCTGAAAATGTTTTAAAAATGATTGAAGAGATTCAAGGAACACTTGAAGCCTTTTTCTTAGATAAAAATTGGCAGGTTGTAGAAAAAGTTGCCGTAAAAGATCTCGCTGAAAGAATAAATAATTTAGATACAAATAGTAATATTTCTACTATAGTTTTTGATGGTATCGTAACACAACGAATATTAGATGTATCTAAAAATAAAAATATTCAAATAATTATTGGCGCTCGTATGGGTAATATTCTTAAAAAACCTAGAGATATTAAGATATATATTTTTGACGACTTATTAAAAAATAGGTGAGAAAGGTGAGTAAGTGGATCGAAAAAAGGCTTAGAATTAGGAGGAGTCAGGATGTAAAAGAAGGATATGTGAAAATGAATCCTAATACAATAAAATATCTAGGCATAGAGGATGTCGTTGAAGTCGTTATTGGGGGTAAAAAAAGGTTTCATTTTAAAGTATTATCTTTTTCTTCTATTCCTCCAAATGAGATATGGGGAAATAATGATGAACTTCAAAACCATGGCATTGCTGATAATACTATTGCAACATGTAGACGTCCCTTAAAAAGGATAGAATTGGCAGGTTAAACAATTATTTATATTTCTTAGTCAACATTATTTAAAAAGTTTAAATTGTTATAATTAATTTCATGAGATGAGTTGAATGGAAAATATATTCGAAGTGGAATTATTTAAGGAAAAAGGTTTTGTACGTAAAAGATGTAAGAAATGTGGAGAATATTTTTGGACATTAAACTCGGGGCAAGAATATTGTGGAGATCCTCCATGTAGTGAATATAGTTTTATAAATAATCCTATTCCCACATATAGTTCTATGGATGATATAAGAGAGGCTTTTCTTACCTTTTTTGAAAGGCATGGTCACATAAGAATAAAGAGATACCCAGTAGTAGCTAGATGGAGGGATGATGTATATCTAGTTGGGGCGTCAATATATGATTTTCAACCATGGGTTACTAATGGTATTGTTTCTCCACCGGCCAATCCACTTACAATTTCACAGCCATGTATAAGGTTAACAGATATAGATAATGTAGGTAAAACAGGCAGACATTTAACATTTTTTGAGATGATGGCACATCATGCATTCAATATTGGGGAAATGATTTACTGGAATAATGAGACCGTAGAGTTTTCTTTTAATTTGCTAACTAAAGTATATAAAATTCCTGAAGAGGAATTAATTTATAAGGAAGGTATGTGGAGAGGAGGAGGAAATGCTGGCGAGGACTTTGAAGTTCTAGTTAGAGGTCTAGAGGTTGCTACATTAGTATTTATGCATTATAAAACAGTAGATAATAAAAATATTCCGATGAAGAATAAAATAGTTGATACAGGGTATGGTCTGGAACGTATTTTCTGGCTAATGACGGGAACCCCTACAATTTATGATGCAATTTTTAAAGAAGAGATATATTGGTTAACTAAAAATTTTAGTATAATATCTCCCAATAGAGAGTTGTTTAATCTCTATTTCAGAAAAATGAGTGTGGAAAATGATGCCATAAGCGTAGAAAAAAGAGTGTCTAATATACTTGGTTTAGACCAAAATTATGTAAGAAGGATGCTCAGCTTATATGAAGCTATTTATACAGTCTTAGATCATTCTCGTACATTGATCTTTATGCTAGGTGATGGCATTGTTCCTTCGAATGCAGGTGCAGGTTACTTAGCCAGGTTATTAATTAGAAGAAGTTTAAGATATTTGCAAAAAATTAGCCCAGATATAGAATTAGTAGATGTTGTAGATAGGATATATTCTTCAATCCAAAACTTTTTCCCTGAGTATAAGGAGAAAATGAATATTATTTTGGAGATAATCGAATTTGAGAAAAAGAAGTATTTAAGCATGATAAAGCAAAGTTATAATGTTATTGAAAAAATCATGAGAGATTATCAAAAGAAAAATTTAAAGGTATTTTCAATCGAAGAATTAAGAAAAATATACGAGTCTCGTGGTATACCACCTGAAATTGTAAGGAAGATAGGTGAAAAATTTAATATAAATGTGATAATTCCACGAGATTTTTATTCTAAGTTAGCTGAAGTCCATGATAGGGGGGAATCAAAGATATTTAAAGCAGGGGGATCTATGACGGAACTTCTGAAAGAGAAGGGGAAAATACCTGAAACTCAGAAACTATATTATTTATATCCATATAAATCCATGTTTAGAGCAAGAGTTTTAAAAGTTATTGATGATAAAAAAATTATATTAGATAAGACTCTTTTCTACCCAGAGGGAGGCGGACAACCTTCTGACAAAGGTTTTTTACTACACAATTCTGAGAAATATAATGTTATTGATGTGAAGAAAATAGGTAATATAATTGTTCATATATGTGATCGTCCAGGATTAAATGTAGGAGACGAAGTTGAAGGACACATAGATATGGAACTTAGGAGAAGATTGATGCAGGCTCATACAGCTACACATATTATACTAGGAGCAGCTAAAAGAGTTTTAGGTTATCATATATGGCAAGCTGGGGCGCAAAAGGGGGTTGAAAGAAGCAGATTAGATATTACTCATTTTCGCAACATTAGTGATGAAGAAAGAGAGAAAATAGAGCTTATATCTAATAGAATAGTAATGGAGAATAGGAAGGTAAATATATACTATATGTCTCGAAATGATGCCGAGAGAAAATATGGATTTGAATTATATCAGGGAGGTGTGGTTCCAGAAAGAGTGCTTCGTATTGTAGAAATAGAGGGTTGGGATGCAGAGGCATGTGGAGGATTACATGTATCGAGAACAGGAGAAATAGGTCTTATAAAAATTGTTCACATTAAAAGAATACAAGATGGTGTTGAAAGAATTTTCTTTAAAGTGGGAAGTTCTGCTATAAAATATGTTTTTTCTCTGGAAAATGAGATTCGAAAAAGCTTAAATCTACTTCAAACTAGTGAGAATTTATACGAAGGAATTCAGAAAATTATTAAAGAAAATAAAGAATTAAGAGAAAAATTAAAAAAAGTAGAGAGCGAGTTGATGAAAAGATGGGCATTAGAATTATTAAGGTATTCTCTAAAAGTTAACTCATTAAAAATAATTTGTAGGGTGCTCCCAGAATTCTCTTCTTTAGAAAAACTTATTGAATTTAGTAAAATCATTATGAAGCTGGATAAAGATGTAGTAAGCTGTCTTTTTATTCCTATGAAGTCCAATATAAGATACGTAATTATGATTGGATCAGGAGTAAATAGAAGAAAAATAAATGCGTTAAAAATAAATGATATAATTATTAGAGAGATTGGGGGGAGAGGGGGCGGAAAAGATATTTTTGCTCAAGGTGAGATATTTGGAAAAAGAAGCGAAAAACTAGAAGATTTATGTAATAAGATATATAGCTATGTCATGAAGATATATGAGGCTTAAATTAATTTTAAATGCTGCTAAAGACTATAACTACCTTTTATCACGAAATTATAAGAGAAAGATAGCCTTAAATTTTGTCTCTCAACACTATGGGTTAACTTTAAGTGAAAAAATGTTTTTATTAAGAGCAGTTTTTTCTGAGAAAGTTATAAGAGAAAGAAGAAGAAAGACTATAGAGATTAAGAGGATTTATGATAATATTTTGTATATAGATGGTTTTAATGTATTGATAACGATAATGGTAGCTCTTATAGGTGGATGTCTTTTTCTTTGTCAAGATGATTTTATTAGAGATCTTTATTCTCTTGAAAGAAAGATAAAAATAACTAAACATATGTATATTTCACTCGAAATACTATTAGAGGTATTAATGAATCTTAAACCTAGAAAAGTGATTTTTATATTTGATTCTCCAGTAAGCTATAGTGGAGAGTTCGCAAAATATGTTAGAAATCGTATAAAAAGTTATCATATTAAAGGAAATGCTTTAACAGCATTAAAAACAGATGTAGAATTATCAAATAAGCACGGAATAATTGCCAGCAGTGATTCTCTAGTAATTGATAAAGCAAAGAAAATAGTCGATTTAGCTGGCTTTATCGTAAAATATATGTCTCCAGAAAGGATAATAAATTTGTTTAATATCTAATTATTAGCGTTTTATATAGTTTAATGTCCATAGGAGAAACGAAGAGAAAAGCATTAGAAAGATGCCCATTGTTATAATCATATTTACATAATCTGGATCATGAATCTTTCTCTTAGCATTATATATTAAGTATGCTCCAAGAAATCCGCTAATATATCCTAAAGCTACTATAATTGTCTCCATCTGAGTTTGAAAATAGTTTCTGGGAAAAATTATCGTAACACCTATAGATACAGGACTTTTACGTACAATTGAAAATGTTATTCCACCAAGTAATAATGCTCCAATAACAATTATTACGAAATATAGGTATTCTGAAGTACTTATTCTTCTAATATAATCTTGGATTTTATCTACAAAAGACATTTTCTATTACCTTGATATTTTAAAATTGTTCCATTTAATATTTTTTATCATTTGTTATTAGAAAGGCCAACTCAAGGTTTACTAAGGTTGCTTTATCAACGTTAAATAGTTTGACGAGAATATCTATAGGAGGTATCCTCGGGAAATACTTATATTTTTCTTTTAAGTAATAATGTGAGAAATGTAAATAGTTTGATGAGAATATGAGTGAAGAGTTTAAACCGATTGTCAGACTCTGTGGTGTCGATTTAGATGGTAATAAACAAGTGGTTTACTCTATTAGAAAAATAAAAGGCATAGGGATAAACATAGCTACAGCTATCTGTAGGAAAATTGGCATAGATTATAAGAGAAAATTAGGTTATTTAAGTGAAGCGGAATTAAAGAAACTTGAAGATACATTAATGAACATACATAAATATGGATTACAACCCTATCTATTTAATAGGCCTAGAGATCCTTCTTCGGGAAAAGATTTACATCTAATAGGATCGGATTTACTTATAAGAGTGAAAATGGATATAGAGTTGATGAAGAAAATCAGATGTTGGAAGGGTATAAGACATATGTATGGATTAAAAGTTAGGGGTCAGAGGACGCGAACTACGGGTAGGACCGGGATAACTGTAGGTGTTACACGTAGAGCCAGATAAAGTAGGTGAATGGTATGGGAGATCCTAAAAAGCCTAGGAAAAAGTGGGAGGGCCCTACACATCCATGGAGGAAGG
This sequence comes from uncultured Thermoproteales archaeon, assembly GCA_964550975.1. Lineage (GTDB taxonomy): Archaea > Thermoproteota > Thermoprotei > Thermofilales > B9-G17 > CAZKAY01. The sequence goes on from CAZKAY010000035.1 coordinate 9,792, forward strand.
ATGTACTGCTACAAGAACTTGAACTTATAGGTAAATATGGGTTAAGAAATAAAAGAGAACTATGGAGGGCAAAAACTTTTCTTAGAAAGATAAGAAATCAGGCAAGAGAAATCATGGGATTATTCCCTGAGGAACGAATAAGAAGAGAAAAATTATTGATAAATAGATTATATAGATTAGGGCTAATACCGTCTTTAGATGCCACATTGGATGATGTACTTAGATTGACTATAAATGATATTTTAGATCGCAGGCTACAAGTTTTTGTGTATCGAATGGGGTTAGCTAGATCTTTATATCATGCACGGCAACTTATTGTTCATGGACATATATTAGTGAATGACCGTAGAGTAACTTCCCCTGGATATATGGTGAAAAGAGAGGAAGAAAACAATATTAAGGTTCTATTATCAATACAAAAAGAGGGATAGTATGTCGAAGAGAAGAGGTGGAAAAAGGGGGATAGCACATATTTATTCAAGCTATAATAATACAATTATTATTATCACAGACCTTTCCGGAGCTGAGACTATAGCTAGGGTAAGCAGCGGTATGGTCGTAAAAGCTGATAGAGATAAACCAGGTACATGGGCAGCTATGCAGGTAGCTACACGTGCTGCGAAAATAGCGTTGGAAAAGGGTATTACACATGTACATGTGAAAGTACGCGCACCTGGTGGATATGGTCCTAAAACACCTGGCCCTGGTGCAGGGCCAGCTATAAAAGCACTTGTAAGAGCGGGGCTAATGGTAACTAGTATTGAAGATGTTACACCGATTCCTACAGATACCATTCGAAAACCCGGAGGTAGAAGAGGAAGAAGGGTTTAAACCCTTCTTTTACTTCATACATGCATCATTAGATATTATAGTATAAATCAATGATATTTCAATAATATTTAAGGAATACATTTTTGCTTTTTCTAAAAAGATTATCATTGTAAATATTTAATAATATATGTTTGATAAAAATGAAAGCTATATCGAGGGGAAGAGAAGTTATCCCATATGAAAACTATGAGGAATTAAAATATCTTGTTATGAGAGTATTAACAGATATGATAAAAAATACTAGAGGTAATTGTATCACATTTACGAGTAAAAAAATAGCTTTAAAAGCAGGGCTGAATCCTCAACCGATTCTATTAACAGTTATAAGAGAGATTTTAGAAAGTTTAAGAGAGAGAAATGTAATAAGAAGATATAGTAAGAGTAGCCGTGGAATAAAATATATTGTCACAAGCAATAGTCCCCTCTGGACAGCGGTAAGATCCAACCTTAAGATTATTCAATGACGATCTAATTTTTGATGATTTTCTGCATAGGTTTTAGACTTATACAAAAGATTACCTAATGGATCTCTGTCCAGGCAATCCCTTAGCTGAGATTATTATTTCATTGATTTTATAAATGTAGATAGTCATAGTATTTCTACTTGTATTATTGTTTAGAAACATATATGAATTGATAACATTGATCCATGCAGAGGGCTCTGGATTTAATACATAATCTAACTAGTTTCTGAAATTTGGTGATTCTAATTAACCATTTTTCTAAATAAATTTAATAAATTTATACTTTTAATAGAAATTTAATTAATTATTTGACTAAAATTGATAGCTGCTAATTTATTCTTCTTTAAACTCCTATAAATATTAACGCTTTATTCTAGGATAACATAAAGTTTAATTAGTGGTTTTAGCTTAAATATAATGCATTTTTCATATTGTCTTCATTTTGTTAAGGTATCTGAAAGAAGACGTATTTGGAGGAAGATTGATATGTATTATTTCGATAAGAAACAAATTCATACTACATTCATAGAGAAGAATATTAAAGAGAGTTTTCTAAAAGGCACTACAACAGTCGGCGCTCAATTCAAAGAATTTATAGTTTTAGCTAGTGATAGGAGAGTTACAAGTGGTTATTATATTGCACATAGAAGAGGGAAAAAAATACATATGATTGATAAACACGCAGCTATGACTATTGCTGGCACTGTTGCAGATGCTCAAAAATTAGTTGATGAGTTAAGAGCAAACGCTAGACTATATAGATTAGATAAGGGGCGTCCTATTCCTATTAAATCTTTAGCTACTTTGGCTTCGTCTATTCTCCTCGACCTTCGTCCTTTACTGTTTATTGTTCAATTAATTATAGGTGGGATGGATGATAAAGGTCCACAATTGTTCACCGTGGATTGGTATGGATCAGTAACTAAAGAAAAATATACTGCTACAGGATCCGGATCCAGGATCGCTATTGGGATACTGGAAAGCGGATATCGTGAAGACTTGTCTATAAATGAAGCAATAAAGCTTGCAGTAAGAGCTGTAAGCTCAGCTATTAGAAGAGATGTTGGTACTGGAGAAGGAATAGATGTCGTAACAGTGTCTTCTCAAGGTTATAAAGAATTATCACAAGATATGATTAGTTCAATAATTTAGCTGAGTTAATAATATTCGTATGAAGGCGTTAATATGTCTCTATTATCAGACGAATTGTTAATGGAAATTAGAAATACTATACTTAACAATATGCCTCCTGAGACAAAGATAACAAGCATAGAATTTGAAGGACCTAAAATAGTAATTTATTCATTAAATCCAATAGTTTTTTATGAAAAAGATATATATATTAAAGAAATTGTAAAAAGTATTAAGAAAAGAGTAATCATTAGAGCGGATCCTAGTATTAGATTACCTAAAGAAAAGGCTAGGTTTTTAATAATTAAAAATTTTCCCGATCTAAAAATTTCTAATATATATTTTGACGATATTAGTGGAGAAGTTGAATTAGAAATTTCTAATTCAAACCTTTCTATAAAAAACAATATGCAATT
>CAZKAY010000035.1:12643-19951 GCA_964550975.1 uncultured Thermoproteales archaeon
TAACTAAGGATATATTCAAATTAACTATGTGGAGGCCTAAAATGATACATAAACCACCTTTAAAATCAAGTACAGTTAATCAAGTTAGGGAACTATTTAGGTCATTAGGCGAGGAGAGAATAAATTTCCTAAGACAGGTAGGGCAGAGGATTCATAGATCCATAGTGTTTAAGGAAAGAGGAGTCAGAATAACAGCATTGGGCGGATTTCAAGAGGTTGGTAGGAGCGCTATACTAATTCAGACAGCTGAAAGTAATGTATTACTGGATATGGGGATAAAACCGGGGTATAGGATAGATGTTTTTCCTCGTCTTGATGTGGGTGAATTTGATATAGAAAATTTAGATGCTGTAATAATTTCTCATGCGCATCTAGATCACTCTGGTTTTCTTCCGTTTCTATATAAATATGGATATAGGGGGCCGGTTTATACAACTGAACCAACGCTATATCTCATGAAACTTCTTTTTGAGGATTATATTGACGTAAATATGAAGGAGGGTAAAATTTCTCCGTATCAGAAAAAGGATATAATGAAAGCTATATCATATGTTATTCCAATATCTTATGGAGAGGTAACGGATATAACATCTGATATTAGACTTACATTTCATAATGCAGGACATATATTGGGTTCAGCTATAACACACTTACATATAGGCAGAGGATTTTTTAATCTAATCTATACAGGTGATTTTAAATTTGAAAGAAGTAGGTTACTTGATCCAGCAGTTTATAGATTCCCTAGAGCCGAGCTATTAATTATGGAGAGTACATATGGTGGAGTAAGTGACGTAATGCCCACTAGAACGGAGTCTGAGCAGGCATTAATAGAAATAATAAATAGAACTATAAGCAGAGGAGGTAAAGTTTTAATACCTACATTGGCTGTAGGAAGAACTCAGGAGATAATGCTTGTGTTAAATGAAGCTATAAAGAGGAAACTGATACCGGAAGTAACGGTGTTCATCGAAGGAATGATGAAGGAAGCCACGGCTATTCACACAGCTTTTCCCAATTACTTATCTCAAACCGTTAGAGAGTATATACATAGTGGTGAAAATCCATTTATTTCAAAATATTTTGAAACAGTAGATGATAGTAGCAAAAGAGAGGAGGTAATTAGTGGGGGGGCGTCTATTATCTTAGCTACTTCTGGGATGTTAACCGGAGGTCCAGCATTAACATATTTAAGATATCTAGCTCCCGATAAAAGGAATAGTCTGGTTTTTGTTAGTTATCAAATAGAGGGGACGCTTGGAAGAAGAATACTTAACGGATTAAGAAGTATACCCTTTTCTGATAAAAATGGTAGAACTGAGATAGTGAAAATGAATATGGAAGTATATAGAGTTGAAGGATTTTCAGGCCATAGTGATAGGAGACAGTTATTAAAATACGTTTATAAAATATATCCACAACCAGAGAAAATAATTTTATGTCATGGTGAAAAGAATAAAATAAGAGAACTAGCTAGTTTTATACGAAAGAAAAATTTTAAAGTTATCGAATTAAAAAATACAGATGCCATATCATTTGTAAGAGATGAATTTTAGTGAAATTACATGGAAGGATTTTTAAATAAATTTTTCATACAGTTAGATGAGAGAAAAATAGACTTTTTTAAGCAAAAGATACTACATACTATTGAAAGAGAATTAAATGTAAAAATATCTGTAAAGCAAAATATTGTGGAGATAAATTCGATTCCAGGTAAAACCTTACCGACAGATTTCTTAAAAGCGGTTTCTATAGTAAAGGCTATATCATACGGCTTTACTATAGAAGTAGCGTTAAAATTATTGAATGATAAATTCAAATTAGAGATAATTGATCTACGATCAATTATAAAGAGAAAGGAAGATTTAAAGAGAGTAAAGGGGAGAATAATAGGTGAAAGAGGAAAAGTAAAGAAAAATATAGAGGAAATAGCTAGGTGTAATATAGTTATATCAAATGATACTGTAGCAATAATAGGAGAGCTTGAAAAAATATTTCAGATAAGAGAAGCAATAGAAAAAATAATTAAAGGATCTAGATACAAGTCTGTATACAATTATCTGAGAAGAACCATATCATACTTATAACCTTATTAGACCAGAAATATTGCATCTAAATTTTATTTTTAAAATTGTTAATCATTTTTGACAATAACTATGGAGAATAAATCAATGCTATGGATCTTAATTAATCTTTAATGCGGGGGGCGGGACTTGAACCCGCGTAGGCCTACGCCAATGGAGCCTCAGTCTAGGCATTTATCCACCCCCTTTGGCCTTGCTCGGGCACCCCCGCGCATCCTATTATTATTTATTACCTATAACATAAATAATTTTCTATTGAAAACTTTCTGCTAAGAAAATATTTATTAAATTTATTATCTTTTGTAGAAGATCAATCAAACATTTATTTTCGTATATTTCTAATATTTTTTCATCGTTGGGGCACTTGAACATGTTTATACTTGCTTCTTCGAAGGTATATCTTTTTTTACATAAAGGACATATATAGAAAGAAGTTTTCTTCTCAAAGGATAAGCGCTGAAGCATTATTTGCAGAATTTTTCTAAATTTCTGCTGAAGAATGATACGTGGTGGGACGTCTATTATACGCCAATAATAAGTATACCACTTCAATCTGGGATCTTTTATTCTTCTATATCTTACTAGATCTGCGTCAAATAATACATGTAAAATCTTTCTAATTTCATTAGAAGGAAGATTTAGTATTCTAGCAAGCTCTTCATCCCTAACCTCACCTCTTTCTAAAAGTAGAGAGAAAATACTTGCTGCGTCTTCTCCATATGTTTTTCTAATTATCTCTACTAAAAAGTTCATCTCATCCATTTTTATCAACTTAACTTTATTACTTTCTTTCCTCTAGCTTGCGGTATAATCTTAATTTTAGCATTCTTATAGGCTCTATTTAGTTCCTTTCCATTAAAAAATCTATCTAAAAATATCGCTAGAGCAGATATTTCGCTATGTGGTTGATTCCCTATGGCAATATTATAATCAGCTATTTCATATATTTCTCTCGGAACTTTCTTGGCGCCAACTATAATTAAAATATGCTTTTTACCTTGCTCTTTTATTTCTTTTATTATTTTTCTACTAATATTGATACCATACATAGTTAAATGAATTATTAATCCTCGCTTTTCCTTCCATTTAGAGATAACATCTTTATAAGATTTTTCTATGGAAACAGAAAAACTGCCCCCCCATCTTTTTGTTACATCATTTATTTTCTCTAAAACATCTTTTTCAACATCCCCAACATAGATTATCTCATTCGCACCAAATGCTCTGGCAACTAAACCTAAATGAGTACTTATTCTTTTATCTCTACCAAGTCTATGTCCAAGTCTTAGAATTGTTATTTTAAACTTCATCTATTATCCCACCATAATTAGTAATTATTGGCCTAATACGATGAAACCATCTTTCCTTTATTTCAAGGTCTACTATAAAGAAATCTCTTTGAGATTTTATTCCCCTTACTTTCGCATTAGAAAGTACCTTTGAAAAAATATTTTGGGGGAATGATAAGGGAAGTCTCATACTAATAGATAAAAAACCAGGTAGCATTTTATCGATTACATCTTCTAATTTCTTAATACCTATATTCTTACGTGCAGAAATAAAAACCATATTTTTAAAGATCTTACTATACTGATTTCTTACAATATGGATCCTTTCATTGTCTACTAAATCAATCTTATTAAACACAGCAAGTATTTTCTCCATAGGCACTCCAATTCTGCATAAAGTATGTATGCTTGTATTTATTTTTCTTGAAATTTCGAGAAGAGGATCACTTACATCTATAACTAGAAGCAAAAGGTCGGAGATCGCTATTTCTTCTAATGTAGTATAAAAGGAATCTATTAAAGCCGGTGGAATTATTTCCATAAATCCGATACTATCTGTTAAAATTATCTTTTTTCCTCTTAGATCCTTTCTTCGTAATAAGGTTGATATTGTAGCAAAGGGTCGGCCATCTACATATCCACTACTTTTTGTAAGGATATTAAATAAGGTGGTTTTTCCGGCTCCAGTATAACCAGTTAATGTAACTATTGTTAATCCATTTTCAAGCAATTGTTGATGTATTATATCTTTTTTTTCCCTAATGTGTTTTAGTTTTTTTTCTATTTTAGATATTCTTCTTTTAATATGCTGTGCATAAGTTTCATATTCATATCTTCCTCCACTTAAGAAACCCGGAGCTTCACCAATTTTCAAAAAGTGTATTTTCTCTTTCACATAAGATAATTCTCTTTTTAATTTAGCCAGTTCTATTTGAAGCTTAGCCTCCTTACTTCCAGCTCTATTTGAAAATATTTCTAAGAGTAGTTGAAATCTATCTATGATTCTAACTTTTAATATTTTAGATAAATTCAGATATTGGCTAGCCGTGAGTTCGTTGAAAAAGATAACCGTATGAATATTATACTTTTCAATAAGTTTCCGAATCTCTTTCACCTTTCCAACACCAATTAGGTATCGTACATCGATCGGCTTTTTCTGAACTATCGATTTAACTGGAATATATCCTGCACTTTTTGCTAATTCTCTTAGCTCTTTGAGATAATTTTTCTCATTCTTATCTGAAATTCGTTGTACTAGTAATACTCTTTTTTCGGCGTTGTTCATTTATTCTGACCTTCTTTTGATTTTAGCTATATCACCTAATGTTAATTCTAGAGAAGAAGATTTATATTCACCTGTAGTAATATTTACCTCCTCTATAAGAGTTATCTTTAATATTTTTTCTATTTTGCGTGCAAGAGGTATAGATGGAATGAGGTCTCCCAATTCTATTCTCCTTAAAGTAGATTCTTTTTCTTTCAACATTTGAGCTAAGATTTCTCTACTTAATCCCATAGCTATTCGTGCATTTCTTATTCTCTCGGCATAGTCATCCACTATTTCAATATTTTCTAATATTTTCTCTCTAGATTTCAATACAACCCCCTTTTTCAATATTATATTATGGATTTCTTCAATTAAAATATTTTTAAATTATACTTAACAAATTTTAATTCCCCTTTCCTTTATCCATTCTCTTAATCTTCCTAAAATTATGTATCGTTTAGATCGTTTTAACTCATTAACACTTCTTACACCTAATAAAAACATTGTTGTCTTTAATTCTTCAATCATTCGTGTTAACATGTATTTTAATCCTTCCTCTCCCTTATTTTCTATAGCTCTTAACACGGGTAACCCTATACCAACTAAATCTGCGCCTAGGATTAAAGCTTTAGCTATTGTTAATCCGTTTCTAATCCCTCCACTAGCAATTAACGGAATAGAAGAAACGCTTCTAACCTCCAATATAGACGCTGCTGTAGGTATTCCCCAATTAGAAAAAAGTTTACCTAAATCTCTTCTTAAAAAATTTTTACACTTTTCTGCTCTAATGGATTCTATAATTGCAAAAGACGTTCCTCCGGCTCCTCCAATATCTATGGCATCTATACCGATATCCACTATATTCAATATATTTTCTCTAGAAAAACCACACCCAGTTTCTTTTATTATGATAGGTTTATCTATCTTTTCCTTTATTTTCTTCATTTTTGTCAGAAAACCTTTAAAAAAAGGTTCTCCCTCTGGCTGAATACATTCCTGAAGAGCGTTCAAATGAACAGCTAACGCATCAGCGTCGATCATATCTATAAGCATTTCTATATCTTTATAGGATCCTCTAATTACTTGCGTGGCCCCTATATTTCCTACGAGAAAAATTGTAGGAGCTTTTTTACGTGCAATACGATAAGTTTCAATAAGTTCCGGGTTTCTTAGGCCGGCTCTCTGACTACCGACTCCCATACCAAGTCCCATTTCTTCAACAACTCTAGCAATTATACTATTAATTCGTTTTGCTTCTGCATATCCCCCAGTCATTCCAGTAATAAATATAGGTGCATTAAACTTATAACCTAAAAAGTTTATAGAAGTATCAATGTCATCATAATCTAACTCCGGTATAGCATTATGTATTAAGAAAACATCTTCAAATAATGCTGATAATGTTCCTCTTACATTATACTTTAAGCTTATCTCTACATGTTCGGATTTCCGTTTAACTATCTCCAACTTTGTCATCAAAATTCCCAACTCTATGTAAATGTATTTAATATAAATATGCTTATGCAATATTTTAATGGGTGATAAAATTAAATATATATACTGTTTTTCAATAGTTTTCTTAATCTGTATTTCTTATTTTGTAAAAATTTATGCCGGACCAATGGATATAGTAAGCAAGGCATTAGGAGAAATCGATACTTTTGTAAAACAATTTATATCTACTGTTTTAAAAACAACGCTAAGTATAATGAGAATTGCCTATACAGCTATGATTGTTGTCGGAATACTCTTATGGGCTACTGGAATAGAACCATACAAAGCCAAGAAACTAATTATAGGAGCACTTGTATTAGCGGCAGCTGTCGAATCGATAGGAGGAATATAAATTATTTTAATGGGACGAACATCGAGGAACGTGTGGCCTTTAATCCTGGAGCTCCATGTTTTACAGGTTTATTTGTTATTGAAAACTCTCCTAAATAATGACCTATCATTTCAGGTGTAATAGATACTGGAACAAAATCTTTACCATTATATACATGAATCGTTAATCCAACCATTTCCGGTAGAATAATCATGTCTCTTAAATGTGTTTTTATAGTCGGGGGCTTTCCTCCTTCACTAATAATTTTTCTAGCTTTTCTAATTTTCGATAACAGTTTTTTCTTAGATTTGAATGAAGCTCTTAAGAGTGTTCTACGTTGTCGTGAAGGCAATAGCTTTATAAAATCATCCATAGGCATGTTTAATAATTCATCCAGTGTATATCCTCTATATGTAAATCTTTTTGACATAACTTCTCCCATATTTTTCTTCGAGCTAACTATATCTATAATATACTACTATATATCCCTTCCGTCTAAAAGGAGACCGTCCAAAATTTTTTAAGCCAATATATTTGTTGAAATTATTATTGATTGCTTGATTTTAGCCGTGTTAGCCTGGATTGCAATCTATAATCTAAATAGATTTAAGCCTATACATCTATCCCATATACATAACTATAAGCTATCATCCTAAATCTAGCTAACCATATTACAATATTGCAATAAGCTATAATATTGGAGTAAAGTATTCCATCAATTTAAGGTCTCCTCCAACCATCTACAAGATTGACTATTTTAATTGGGATTCACTTTTTCCTAAACTTTATAGGCATAAATTAATATAAGCGAACCCCTCCCAAAACATTTTGGACGGTCTCTAC
>CAZKAY010000036.1:0-19829 GCA_964550975.1 uncultured Thermoproteales archaeon
GGGAAGAGCAGACTAAGATATGGATGGAGATAGGGAAGCTTAGAGAGGAGCAGACAAGGTTTAGGGAGGAGCAGACAAAAATTTGGAGGGAGATTGAGAGGTTGAGGAGGGATATGGTGGAGGGTTTTAGCTTGGTTAATAGGCATATTTCTGCTCTGGGTGCTAGATGGGGTTTGATGTCTGAGGAGGCTTTTAGGGAGGGGCTTAAGGGTATTTTGGAGAAAGAATTTGGATTAAGGGTTGAGAGATGGAGTTGCTATGATGATCTAGGCCTGGTATATGGATATCCAAGCATGGTTGACATAGATATAGCAGTTAAGGATGACAAAATTATATTGATGGAAATCGCATCACATATAAAGACATCCGACATATATGAGTTTAAGAGAAAAGCAGAACTATACAAAAAGAAGACTGGAAAAGAGCCCAACAGACTCCTAATAGTAACACCATATATAGAGGAGAAAGCTTTAGAAGCAGCCAAAAAACATAAAATAGAAATATACACAAAAATTTAAAGTATTCTTAATTCACCAATTAATATTTCGTATTATTCTTGAATAATAATTCATCAATTTAATGTTAAATTTCTTAATGAATAAATATTATTATATTATTAAGGTTCTAGATGTATGTTGTTTAATTTCTTTTACATAGTTTCATCTATAGTTAAAATGACTATAGGTGGTCTTTATTAATAGATATGGATGGGAGAATATGCTGAATATTTACTGAAACTTACTTAACATCATACTTTAAATTTTAGTGAAATTATTATATACTTTATTCTGAAAGCTAATAGAAGTATAGGTTTAAATAGAAGGTTGAGCATCATATACTTGATATAAATGTCTTTTCAAATAGATATGGTTAAAGAAATATTAGATTATAGTGAGAAAAATGGTAGAGAAGTTGTCTATATAGTATATGAGGATGGTAGAACATGTCTTCTCCCCCTAGGCTTTAATGGGGGAATATTTAGGGCAGATATAAAAGATATTAAATATATTTTACATACACATACTGTTCCAAGATATACACCTTCTCTCACAGATATTTTAACAGCATATAGGATTAGTAGAATTAAAGGTACACCAATACCTCTATATACGGTAAGTAGGATTAACAATAAGATAATCATATATGAGATAAAAGTTCGTCCAGATGCAGATATAGATACAATTATAGAGAAATTAAAGCCCATAGAAAGCATGATTATAAAAGATATAGACATGTATTCTAAAATCCAGCACTATAAAATGTTGTCTAGAAGAGATATATCTATAACGAGGTATATAATTCTACAATAACTTTAGACTAAAATATATTTTGGGGTCTTATATTTATGGGATATATGTTTGAGGTAGAAGACTGATAGCTATGCTTGAAACAAAGTATGGTGAAGCAGAGTATAGATATATTTCTAGAAAAAGTTGGAGATAAAAAGTGTAAAAACGTATATCGCCTAAAACATTGTTAAATCTTATTAATCCTTAAGACGATATTTAAATTGGTGATGAAATGCTTCCACGTGAAAGAGTTATAGCTGCACTTGAACGTAAAGTAGATGTATTGGATAGAATACCTATACATGATTCTCCATGGAGTGCTACTATAGATAGATGGAGAAGTGAAGGCCTTCCCTCAGGAATATCTCCAGCAGACTATTTTGGATATGAGATAGCGGTATTTGGTGTAGATACTTCCCCCCAGTTTCCAGTAGAAGTATTATATGAAGATGATAAATATATTGTTGAACGTACAAGTTTTGGAGGAATACGTAGAAATCATAGAGATTATTCAACTACACCTGAAATAATTGATTGGCCATGTAAATGTAGAGAGGATTGGGAGAAAATAAAGCCTAGACTTGTTCCGCATGAGAGAAGAGTGGACTGGGTATCTCTTATAAATAGCTATCATCGAGAGAAAAGTCGTGGAAGATTTCTAATGTATGGTGCAGCAGTAGGATTCGATAAAATTCAAAGCTATGTTAGAACAGATAGATTGTTAAAGGCAATAATAACTGATCCAGAATGGGTTATAGATATGTATTGGACAGACGCCAAACTTGCAATGGATATGTGTGATATATTAATTAAAGCTGGATTCAAGTTTGATGGAGCATTCCTATACTGTGATCTAGGATATAAAAATGGATTACTATTTTCACCGAAACATTTTGAGGAACAACTTCACCCAGTATTTAAAGAACTATGCAGATTTTTCAAATCCCGAGGAATGTACGTGTTCCTGCATAGCTGTGGATGTGTAAAGGAACTCGTACCATACTTTATTGAAGAGGGATTCGATGTACTACAGCCGCTTGAAGTAAAGGCTGGAATGGATTTAATTGAACTAAAAGAAAAATATGGGGATAAAATAGCATTCATGGGTGGAATAGATGTAAGACTAATGGCCTTAGACGACCTAAAACCCTTAGAAAAGGAGGTTAAAACCAAAATAACAGTTGCAAAAGAAGGTGGAGGATACATATATCATTCAGACCACAGCGTACCAAAAAACGTAAGCCTCAAAAACTATAAAAAAGTAATCGAACTAGTATTAAAATATGGCAGATACAAATAGGCCAACCCAAAATATTTCTAATAATAATTTATACCAGGAAGAATAAAAGATTATATATACTAGTGAGGAGATTTTACTCACATATGAGATAGTAAATAAAGGTTTAACAGGAAGTACATTATAATGCTGTAAAAGTGAGTGATAAATATGAAATTCAAAGTAATCTGGTACATGTATCAGAACCATGGATATTAACAATAATATTATAATATGATCTATTCAACACGAAAAACTTTATTTCTAAACGTTAAATTTATTTTAAATAAATGCTTTATAAGGAGTTAAAATCACAGTATCATGTGGTTAAATGTATAAACTACTTATATTAATACTTCTACTTAACATATCTATCCAGAATAATCTTTATGGTATAGTGTTTTATAAAAATAGCTTTACCAACATTCTCTATAAGTATAAAGAGTATACTCCATTACTTCATTATTGGAGAAAGATTTATTCAATAGATTTTAGAAGGATGTCGAATGAAACTTTATCTAAAATTTTGGTAAAAACATGTAGTCAAATTAAGATACCTTCAAATCAAATATTTGTCTCTAATAGAGGACTATATCTATATAATACTAGACATGTTTTTCTAAATATTCCTATACTCTATAGATATGATTCGATTATAATGATGGCTTCAATAAAATTTATTTCTGGAGCTGATAGAAATTTTGCTAGAGGAGGTATAGGATTCGGATATAGAGCTAAGAGGTTGAGGGATAAATGGATTATAGGAAAATACTATATAATTGTATTGGGAAGATTTTCTCATAAAAATATGCCTAAAGTAGATTTTGAAGGACATTTTCCAAGCTATTCATGGCTATATGCATTGAATGGTAGAAGAGTGTCGTTAAATAAATCCATTATATTATGGATTACATATAGTAGAAACTATGTTTACGGTGGCACCGGCCTTCCCTCAAAAAATATAGATTATTGTTTTAAGCAAAACTATTGGTATGTATATGATAAAAATATTCCTAGACCATTGTATCCAGAAATATCGTCCTTCTTCGGTGCAAAGATAATTATAGAAAACATTACATTCTATGTTCTTGAAAAAAATTTTAGGAAAAATATAGAATATCTTTTACCAAGATATAGTATAATAAAGTATAGATATTATGCATTAAATTATGTTTCAAGCATATACATGTTTTTTAACAGAAATCTAAATATACTCTCATATGATCCAGATTTTCTTAAATATAGGACTAGATATGGATTCCATTTTATCTTTCAAAATATGCCTAAATATAGGACACAGATATGGTTTAAAAATATAACTATATATGTTAATGGACAAAATAGTTTTCATATACCTGGAGAGGGAATAAAAGATCTGATCATAGATTTATATGGGGTAAATAATTCTATAGTCTTTGCTTCAAAATATAGTAGTCTTGAAGAAGCGTTTATGAATACTATTCCGGGAGATATTTTAGTATTGGATAGGGATGGCTCTATCTCAATCTATTATCCATTAAAAATTATTTTAAACGACAGTAGGGTTAAAATTAAGTGTTTTTCAAACATATCTTTAACAGGTTTCTCCAAAAATCTTTCTATAAATATTGTGGAGAAAAATACTTCTATAAAAATATTCAACTTAACTATAGGTAGTCTTAAATTAAATTCTCTATTGGAAAGCAGTATCCTAATTTTAAACTCAAATATAGGTTTAGGAGACATCTATGTTTGGAATAGGGAGTCCGATGTAAATATACTGTTGAATAGATTTGATAAACTATTTTTATCAGTCAATGTATCTAGACTAAGATTTGCATTAAATTTCATTAAAAACATTTTTCCCAGACATATTTATGCAGAAAAAATATGTTTAAGTGAAAAAATATTCTATATCTATAATGAAGTAATTTTCTATAATAGATTGGGAAACTATTATCAATATATAAATGGTTGTAAAATATATCTATTAGATAGTAATATGGATTTATGTAGCGAATATCCTATTAAAATATATGGGTCTGGAGAAAATAGTATAATAGACTATTTTCCAATAGCAAATACAGTTATCTCTACAGAGAGTTTTAGTGGAAGAATTGTATTAATATATAGGTTAGATACAATTTATATTTTAAAGCTTAGAGTAAAGCTTAAGAAAATATTTCTTTTACCATTCTACCTAAAAATGTTTGAATTAAACTTTATAGATGAATGATATTTATTTTAATCTAAAATATCTTTGATAAAATGGTGTCTGTATGAAATGGGTTACTAGAAGTTTTCCTCATGTTGATCGTACAGCTAGTGCATGGCTTATAAAGAGATTTATCGATCCTAAAGCAGAGTTTATATTTATAGATTGGCCTGATGAACTGATTCCGGAGGATGCTATTCCATTTGATATTAAGGGTGTTGAACATGGGCATCATGATAATAAATGTACTTTTGAGACAATTGTTGAAAAATATAATATTACTGATCCAATTGTACATAAGATTGCTAGACTTGTACATGCAATGGATTTTGAGGATGAGTTGGAGAAGGTTCCTGAAGCCAAGGGTATAAGGATGATTATATCTGGACTAAGATTTGCTGTTAAAAAAGATATGGATGCATTAGAGATAGGATTTAAGATATGGGATGCATTATATTCCTATTTTAAATCAAATGAAATATTGGAGAAGTATTCTGAAAATATTTTGTCAAAAATGAGTAGATTGGAGAAATATAGATTTATAAGGGAAAGGGTTAGGAAGACTCTAGCCTTTTATTAGGGAAAATATATGTATAAAATTTTTTTACTTATATGTATAGCAGGATTTTTTGCAATACTTAGTTCAACAATGTCTAAATCACCTACACTTCCATTATATGCTCATAGTTTAGGTATACCTATAAGTGAGATAGGATTTATTGCGGCATCTTCAACAATCATAGGTATATTTACAAACATAGTTGCTGGAAGACTTTCAGATATATATGGTAGGAAAAAACTATTATTGTTAAGCGGATTCTTTTTTACATCTGCTCCAATATTATATTTCTTTGCAGGGAATGGTTTTTTACTAGCTATTGTTAGAGCTTATCATGGATTGGCTACAGCTATATTTACTCCAGTATCATTTGCATTGATTGCAGATATCTATAAAAAAGATAGAGGTGTAAAGATGGGCTTATTCTCTTCATCAACATTGTATAGTAGATTGATTGCCCCAAGTCTGGCTGGATATTTAATAACGTTCAATGGTTTTCATGCAGTATTTATTACATGTAGTTTAAGTGGACTAATCGCATTACTATTATTTATAAAAACTCCTAGAATAGAGGAAGATAGGAGGAGAATTAATAAGAGTTTTGGTAAGGGATTTAGAAAAGTTTTTTCTCTACCACTATTATTAATGTTAGCTATTATAAATGCTTCAATATATTTTGGTTTACAGGGTATAGAGACTTTTCTACCACTTCTAGCTAAAGATATAGGTATAGATCCATTTATAACTGGAATAATATTTACAGTTGAAATGGGTGTAATAGCTTTTCTAAAACCATTTATGGGAATTTTTTCGGATAAACTTGGTAGAGATAAACCAATAATATTTGGATTAGTTTTATCATCACTTGGAATTCTACCAATGTTTTTTATAAACAATATTTATATAATATTTTTATCAATAATAGTGTTTGCCATAGGTGTATCGGCAGTAACGGCTTCTCTACCACCTCTAGCTTCAGAACTTGTTGAAAAGGAATATTATGGAGTAACTATTGGTGCATTAGAGACAATAAAGGATATTGGTCAAGCAATGGGTCCAATAATTTTAGGAATAACTATATCTACAATTGGATATAAAATATCTTTCTTAGCAATATCCACTATACTATTAGCTACACTAATATTATTTAAAACCATCGGAAAATATTGATAAATAAAAATATATAGGATAAATTCAATACTATATACATGTGATGAAGATATACATATTTCCATTCATCCTATTATTAACCTCAATACTATATCTCTCACTACTCTTCTATTATGATGCGTCTAGATGTTGCTGCGCCTTTCTCATATTGCTTGGAATAATAGTTTTAACAATAATATTCATAAAAATTATTGCAGAATTATTACCGCCTCCCCCTCCACCGCCTCCACCATTCTTCCCATTCTTCATTCACAATAATTCTAACAACTCTTAATGCTATACATTAAAGTTTTAGGAATTTTTATTAAAGAACTTAAGATGTCTTCTCCATAATTAAAATATATAAACTATTAAACTCTCTAATATAATATTTATATTTATTACAATAATTCTATTATCATTCTTCTTGCATGGTTAAGATAACTATTATCGGTGCCGGAAGTTATTTTACCTCAGGATTAATTGGAGATTTCTTTAGGGTTCGTGATCTCTGGGGTAGTGAGGTAGTATTATATGATGTTAATAGGCATGCTTTAAGAATTATGGGTAAAATAGTTTCTAACTATATTTTAAGTGAAAATGTGGATCTTGAAGTCTCTTATACAACCGATCTTAAAGATGCTTTAGAAAATAGTGATTTTGTAATAACTACTATACGTGTTGGAGGAACTGTGGCTACAAAATATTATAGAGATTCCGATGAAATATGGTGTACAGCAGGTTGTCGGAGATACAACTGGTCCAAGTGGATTATTAAAGGGTTTACTTGAGACTCCAATCTCTGATTCAATCCTATCCATATTAAGGCTACATTTAGATAAATATAGATTATTGGCTCAAGGTATAGTGGAGAGGGATAAGGATTTAATTATACAGGCTATAGCTTTAGATCTCCTTACACCTAGTCCGAAAGAGGCTGAAAGAATATTTGATAATTTTATAAAGTCTTCTGAAAAATTTTTACCAATAAAGTTTAACTAACTTTACCCATACATTTATATCCATTTTCAGTAAACATATTTAATGCCTTCCTACATGCTTTCCTTAAATATATAGCTCTTTCCTCAGGTAGTCCATCGTATGTGAATGTTCCAGCTCCTCTCTCTATTCCAGCAGGATATTTTAATTTATCTCTATCCCTATGAGGTGGATAAAACTCTATATGGAAATGATAGTATTCATATTCTTTTCCATCGGTAGGTTTTTGATGCATAGCCATAATATATGGAAGACTAAATCCAAATAGTAGATTATACATTTTTGTAGTTACTTTTAATATATCTGCAAGAGCATATTTTTCATCATCATTAAGCATATCTATACCCTGTAAATGTCTCTTAGAATAAATATGGGTTTCAAAGGGCCACATTGCAAAAAATGGTATAAATAGTATAAAATACTTATTCTCATATATTATTCTCTTTCCAATAGTTTTTTCAAGAGAAATTATATGACAGAATAAACATTTATCTCTATTTTCCCAAAACTTTCTTGCTTGTCTAAGCTCTCTCTTAATTTTAGGTGGAATAAATGGTAATGCATATATTTGGGAATGTGGATGATGAAGAGAAACTCCTATAACTTCACCCTTATTTCTAAACTCATATACATATTTTATCTTTCTATCTGAGCCAAGTCTAACATATCTATCAATAAATACATCAACCACTTTTTTCAATTTATCTAAAGGAATATCACATAAATCTCCTTCGTGTATAGGAGTTTCAACAACAATTTCACAATAGCCGTATCCAGGCCTAACCCTATAAATATCAATACTCTTAACTTTTACCGTAGGATTAGTTTTTAATGCTGGAAACTTGTTTGAAAGAACCTTTACATCCCATCCATATCCAGTTTCGCTACTTCCGGGGCAGAATGGACATGTCTCCGGTCTCCATGGACGTCTTTTCCTCTTTGAGGCAACTATAATCCATTCACCTAAAACCGGATTCCATCGCAGTTCATTAGACATCTAGACACCCAATTCTTCTATCAATGCCTTTGCAGTCATTTTTACAGATTCCATACTATTATATTTTGGTCTCCATCCTATAGACTCTAATTTCTCTATACTTAGCAACATATATTTTACATCTCCCTTCCATCCTCTCCCCCCATCTACACCACCAGTTGTATAGAACTCTACATTTCTAAGATTCATCGACTCTACAACAATTCTAGCTATATCCATTACAGTTATACTATCCTTATTTCCAACATTATATACATAATATCCCTTTCTACATCTATTCCATATAAATGTAGTAGCATTTATAGCATCACTAATATATAGATATGATTTTCTCTGAGTACCGTCTCCCAGTATTTCAAGCCTCCTAGGATTTTTCTTCAACTTCATTATAAAATCATATATAACTCCATGTCTAAGTCTAGGTCCAATAATATTTGCATATCTTAAACATATTCCATTAAAACCATATACATGACAGTAAGACGATATCAGTGCTTCACATGCAAGCTTAGATGCACCATAAACAGATATGGGTTGTAGCGGAGAATAATTTTCAGGTGTAGGTAGAACACTTGCATCACCATATACCGTTGATGAAGATGCAAGTACAATTCTTTTAACATCACTTTTCCTCATACTCTCCAATATATTAAATGTACCGAGAATATTTGATGAGAAATGTATTTCAGGATCTCCTAATCGAACCTCAGGGTTGGCCGCAAAATGAAAGATAGTATCGTAGTCGTCTAATACATTTTGTATATCAATGCGGTTCCTAATATCACCTTTTATAAAGTGAAAAAACTTATTCTTTAAAGCATTTTTAAGATTATCTATATTACCAGCAGAAAGATTATCTAAACATGTAACTTCAAAACCATCTATTAGAAGACGTTCTACTAAATGACTGCCTATAAAACCAGCGCCTCCTGTAACTAGGAGTTTCTTCACATAATACACCGGCAAACTAATATTTTACTATTTTTCCTCCAAGCCAAGCTTTACGATAGGGTCCTCTACTTCTCTTCTTTTTACCCTTACCTTTCTTCTCAATTTCCTTCTCAATTTTATCTATTTCTTCTTCTATTTCATCTTTCTCTTCTATTTCCTTGTTAAAATCTTCTCTTTCCTCCTCTGCTGACATTTTATATCACCAACTCCTATAAATATATAGAAGTATTTAAAACTATTGAAACCAATTCAAATCGCTTAAGCAAATACATGATAAGGATATAGCATTAGCAATAGAGATCGTGGATAAATGGTATCCATATATTTCATAAAATATCTGCTATAAAGTATAGTAATTGACAGAATTCATTATGCATTGATAATGATATAACAATATCTATATTAATCCAACTTTATTAAAGCTATATCTTAAATATCGCATTGGTTGGATTTTTCGTGAAAAATTTTTTCTTCAAAAAGATTAAAATTAATCTTTTTCTTAGTTCACTAGGTAATATCTATGCGTAATCATAAATATGGAGAGGAATTTAATGGTATAATGTCTATGCTTGCTGATATGGGTGCGGTAATAGAAGAATATTTGAAGGATAGAGGGATAGCGATACTAATGGTATTATTGATATGGATGTTTATGTCAACACCATTTGCAGAAATAATACTTACATTGCTGATAATAGATATATATTATAAGGCTCGAGGAAAGATTTCTGGAAAACCTGAGTTCAAAATAGATACAAATGCGCTATTATATATACTTGGAATACTATTTATATTCGCTGGAATCTATTGGCTTATATCGGAGTATGTATTCATAACTATTCCATGGCCGGTTCACTTAATAGTGGTAGGGTTAATTTTAATAATATTCGGTGGATGGGTGAGGAGAAGTGGACGATAAATACTATAGAGATAAGGGTAAAAATAGAATATATAGTGGGATAGCATTAATCATATTGGGTTCGCTATGGTTTTTAGCACAAGAGGGTTTAATAAAATGGTATCATATACCTCCGCTTTTCTTAATATTTATAGGATTTATATTGATTTTTAAGGGACTTTATAGGGGTAGGAAGAATGTATAGAAATTTGGAGAAAGGTTTAATTGAACTAGGATATTTACTAGTAATGTTTGGAATATTTATCTTAATGCTATTATATATGCCGTGGAATATTTTTCCAATAAATATGAAACCACTAATAATAATCTCTACCGGTATATTTATACTAATTATTGGATATATAATGATGAGGGTGAAAAGTTTCCTAGGATTCTTATTTTTAAGAGCATTATCGGGACTTGCTTTAATTTTCGCGATATTATTAATATTTACATCCATTCTCCCAGTATCTATACCATCGATATTTTCATCAATATATACATGTAAGGCTGAAAAATCCTCTACATTTGTAGAGAGTATTCAAGATATATCTCGAATTTATTTCAGACTCGAAGAGACGAATGTAGAGTTAATTATAAGGGGGTGGTCTGAAAATCAATGTAAGATAGATGTAATGTTAACTGTATATGGGTTTACAAAATTTGATGTAGATAAAATTATAGAGGAAACTAAAATAGTACTGTATTCTAATAAGTCTGATGATGTAATTGAATTGAAGCCTGAAATAGTTTCGCCGTCCTGGCACTGGTCTAAGATGAACGTTAAAACTATCCTATATGTACCATATACTATTCTATTAAACCTGGATCTAGATTTTACAAACACTATGCTTAATATATATGATGTTCGTGGAGAAAGGATTTATGTAGAAGCTGTAAATGGTAAGATTAGTATAAGTAATTCAAGTTTCAATGAAGTTTATCTTAAATTAGTTAATGGTAAAATGGATATAGAGATGGCTTCACAAAATTCCCTTATAAAGGTGATTAATGGAGAAATTACATTAAATATAGTTCCACTGAGGAGTGGAAAATATATTGTAGAGAGTATTAATGGTAAAATAGATCTATATTTAGGAGTAAATGAAGATGTTGGATATAGTATATCCGCATCAACTAGTATTGGCGAGGTAAATATGAAGGTATCTGAACTAAATATTGTCGAAGAAAAATGGAATTACATGTATATTATATCTAAACAATATGATTTAAAGCCGATAAAAATAGAATTAGATATAAAATTAACTGTGGGCAAGATAAATATTGATAAGGGATGATTTTTGAAGAAACATTTAGAGGAGATATTTGAGGTATTAAGCCATGGAATTAGAAGAAAGATAATCAGACTTATAGGTGAAAATAGAGGTATAACCTATAGTGAGATACTTGGGAGACTGAATATAGATACAGGTATATTAAATTATCATTTATCTAAAATGAAAAACTTTATTGTAAAAAATGATGGAAGATATTTTTTAAATCCCAATGGCTTAACAGCATATAGAATACTTAAATATGTTGAAGATATTGAAGGAAAACCTGTAATGGTTGAGAAAAATAGAGGGTTTAGTAAAACGATATCGGATTTCATAAATTCATTTTTATATATCTATATGAGTCCTATAAGAGCATTTAGCGAAGTTAGAGTAAAGCCCAAAACATATACTTTTATAAGCATACTATTTTCCTCAATTTTTCTCCTACTTTCAATATATTTATATAATTTTTTCACAGCTTTTCTAACTTATCTTATACCATTGATTGGAACAATATTTTTAGTAAAAATGGTTTATAAGACCAGTTCTCAAATACCTATCTTTTTAATAAACTATGGACTAGCTTTATCTCCGGCTATAATCTTTCTATTGGTAAAGTTAATATTATTAATAAATATAAATAATTGTATTGTAGCTAACCCTATTGAAGAAATAATAATAAATTATTTTCTAACGAATATTTTTAGACCATTATTAACAGTAATATTTCTCGGATATCTATTAATAGGTATAAGGGAGTCGTATAAACTAAGTAATAGTCAATCATTTGTAATAATAATCTTAATATTATTTCTATCCAAAATAATATTCACGGCATTAAATATAAATGAAATAATATATCTAGGAATATAGAATAAGTATGATGGTGATGAGGTTTGCTAGGACCGATGGATGAGGAACCTGCACCCCAACTGATGTAATTAATAATTATTACAGTATATTCATAAGTACTTTTCTAAGCCTTAATTCAAGCTTATCAGCGATATCCATTTTATTCTCATAAATATTTTCTTTCTCAGGCTGATCACCTATTTCCCAGTTCTTTGGAATGGGTGGAATATATTTTTCTTTAAGTTCATATAGTTCTGGACTAGATTTGTCGATTCTTTTAATTATATTTAGTCCAAATGTATATTTACCTATTGTAGACGGCCATAAATATAAACTATATTCCCTGGTTCTTATACTCCACGATCTACGATAATGGCCAGAGATAGCTGTATCACGTAAATAATCATCTTCTCCTAATATGATTTTCTTTAAGCTTTTTCCTTCAAATTTAGGATACACGCTCCACCTACTTCTTTTCTCAGATATTTCAAGAAAGTCTAGAATTGTTGGAGCAATATCTACTGTCTGGACAAATGTATTTATTTTTCTACCCCTTCCAGATTCATTTGGAGGCTTCATCAATAAAACTATACGAGAAAGTTCTTCGTAAGGCCATGGTCTAACCTTCCTTATGATTCCATGCTCACCTAAGGGTTCTCCATGGTCGCTTAACAATATTATTAGAGAATTATCCCATAAATCTTTTTCAATAATTTTATTAAAGAATATTCCAATCCATTTATCAACCAATGTTATTTCTCCAGCATACTGTGCACGTATATGTCTAACTTCATCCAAGGTAAAGTTTTCTAAAAAACCTCCTCTAGAATTTCTTATAGAAGGTAAAATGATAGGTAATCCATCATAGTCTTTAGGAGCATATAGATTATAATATTCTTCCGGCGGATCCCATGGTTCGTGAGGATCAAAACTATCTAGCCATAGAAAGAGGTTGTCTTTTACCCCTCTTCTCAACATTTTTTCAATCCAATCTATAGCTTCTCTAACAACCTTAGCTATAAAATGGTCTTCCTCATTCTTCCAATAATATCTATTCTTTAAATATTGAATAAAGACTTCTCTATCACCCTCTGTAAGATAGTTTTTTATACTCCATTTAGATAGATCTATATCCAAGTTTTTAACGATATATGGATCTGACTCCTGTCCTCTTATAAAACATGTATAATCAAATCCTCTTTCATATCCCATCCTAGGTTTATGCATATGATAAGTATCTGTAATTAATGCTGTATGAAATCCGGAGTCCCACAAAACTTCAGCTAAAGGTATATCATCTGGCTCTAAATGCTGCCATCCTCTACGCATCAACGTATATCTTCCAGTAAATAATGCTGTACGAACCGGAAGGGTTGGAAGACCTTCTGAATAAGCTTTCTCAAAAATAACACATTCTTTTGAAAAATCATCTATATATGGTGTTTTTATCCAATGATTTCCATAGCATCCTAAATGGTCCGGCCTTAGACTGTCAAGCATAATTACAAATATATTCATATACTATCCACCTATTCTCGAAGCTCCCATATAAAGTGGCAACAATCATCTCCTTTCATTAAAACCTTCGGTCTAGAAAACTTTATTTTTGGATTAAATCCTTCAGTTACAGCTTCATCGCCACTGCATATAAGTTTATATCCAATATCGGTAGCATTAAGCTTTCTAAAAACATCTGCATGAATACATTTCTTTACCTTAACTTCTAAAGCCTTCCTACTTTTTCTAATAACTTCAAAATCATGTGCTTCTTTACTGAAAAGACGGAAAAGATATTCTGGATCCTTTCTACCCGTATTTTCTGCGATTTCTTTCCATCGTTTCCTTATTTTCTCATGTCTCCATCTCATTAAGACGTCTAACGCTTCATCTCCATATAATTCTTTAAGAATGTGACCCATAAATGCAAGCAACATGTCACGATATATTCTTATCTCTCTTCCAGACATAAAATCTACCATTACTATATCGACTACAATGATATTTAAACATTAAATTGAGCATTGCATGGGATATAGTTTAGACTGAGATACGAAAATATAGGATAGATATACAAATAATATTTATTTGCTCATAGCTTCTAGAATTCTCTTACCCTCTTCCATAATTGTATTATACGTGTTAGGTCTATGTCTCCTAAATTCGGCTATAATTCTATGTAGTCTTCTTGCAGTTATTTTATATTCTATAATTTTACTACAAATCGGGTTTTCAGGATTCTCTCCATAAAATAATCCTCTCCCAGCTAAGTCATAATTAAAAACTTTACTAACAAAATATTCTCCAGGATTACTATATTTCTCATCTTCAACTATTAGATCATATAATCTAATTGTACTACCAACTTTTAAGTTATCTAGATTTCTAGACAGATATCCATATATTCCAGGCCTATGTCTGACAAGTTTAGTAATATTTATAATATTTATCTTAGATATGATTCCCTCCTCAGCCCTTGTAATTTTAATAATCCTATCATAATCCATCGAAATATATGTTGCGGCAAGCATGAGATAGAATAATTGGCCCATATTTATACTGAATCCGGTACATGGAGCTCTAAATCCACCCTTAATAGGCTCTTTAACAAATATTTCTGGAAACAAATATACTAGACCGGCTGGGGAGATCTTTGCCCCCTCCCTTCTAAGAGGTATTCTGGTAATAGGTGGAGGTCTACGTCTCGGCGGAGGACGAAAATATCCTATAAACATACTATATATCATAGTTATTATAAATATTTACTAATATTTATTTTTAGAGCAAATTAATACCCTCAGACCATTTTCCTAAGAGCATTTTCTAGGCAATACAATGACAACTTTCTCTAGCTTTTCTCATCCTTTTATTTTAACCAAGGATAAATGTATTAATCTTAGACGGCGAGATAAAATATGGAAAACTTTTTCTAACATAAATAGTAGAGAGATCCTTAGAAATGATATTGATATTCAAAATAAATTAGAATATTAAGTTAAGATTATTATGTTTTAAATGATGTGATGGAAAAAAAGTTTTAATATTTAGGAAGCTTTTTTGAACAGTTTAACACCTCTATACCGATCTTTTTAAGGGCGTATTCTACCTCTTCCAGATAGTCCCCATAGCATAGCATCCAGTGAAATCCTCGCATTTCCTTTAGAAGCATATACCAATCTCCATCTATCTCAATGTCTACCTGAGATCTACATATGTTCATTGAGGGATTATCTATAATTCTACCCCTAAAGATAAGCCATTTTCTCCCCTCAAAATCTGGATCAATTACAGTTACAATCTGCCCCTTTTTCATATATACCTTTGGTGCAGCGCCATAATCAGATTCAAAATGTGTTACAATATCAGCTTTCTCAAAATCCTTACCATTCATTTTCCGTGGAGCAGTGCAATGTGCCAATGTAACTATACCGTGATGTGGAGTTGTGGGATCGTTTAAAAAGACTGGTTTACTAGAAATGTAGTGAAGCAAGATTCCAGATGGAATTACAACGAAATCTGATTCACAGAAAGCTAGGTATCCATCATCATTAAGCATACTTAAGACTAGACATGCGGTTGTCTCAGCAATAGACATAATCGTACCCATACATTCCTTCACAGTTATAGCATTTGCGTTATATTCCTTTAATAAATCCTTAAAAACATAATATAATATAAATGCATTTACAACAAACTTGAAGTCTGTTTTAAGATTTACATTATATTTATCTAAATATTCCCTCGCCTCTCTCTCGGCGAGTCTAACTAATTCTTGATTGCTCTTAGCCTTTCTAAGCCTTTTCTCCAGCTCCCTATATGTAACTGTTATTATATCTAGATTCCACTTTTTTCTTGCAAGATAGGGACCGTTAATATATCCTAGATAGCCCCATCCACCAGGGCCATCGATAGCTATAATTTTTGAATTTAAAGTATTTTTTAAACCATATAATGCTCTTAAACGTTTAAGGAGAAGCTGATAGTCATCTATAACTATGTCATCTATACCTATATCTCTATAGACTATTTGATCAGTATGATTTCTTAAAAACCTTGGATGAATAATCTCATACCATAAATATACTGGACCAGATCTATGTCTAATGAAGAACAGAGTCCATTTACCCATAGTAGATAACTTATTTAATAATTGACTGGAACCAGAGGAAGGATATATTAATACGACATCCATTTTTCCATCAATTTTCTCAGCTTCCTCAATATTAGATATAGTTGAAAGTGGAAGAATATTTAGTTGGAAATCAGCTCTCTCCTTAAGATCTTTAAGCTCATTATTTATACGCTCAACCTCTTCCTCCAAATCTCTTTTAGACTTTATTCCACCCCAAGGTCTCCAGCTAGACTTCTCCCTTTTCTCAAAAAACCGGTAAACTAAAATAGGTTTCACTATCAACTCCATACTAACACCAATAAAATATTATCTATTTAACTATTATATAATATTAAGGTAAAAATCATCTATTTTTTCTAATATTATATATGGCTATAACTGAGAACAGGGATAGAACTATGATTAAAGATAATCCAAATGGACACATAGATTCCTCTGCAGTAAACTGCTGTGTCTGACTTGTACATCCATAATAATAGCTGTTTCCATTCCAGGTTGCAACAACACTATAGGTTCCCTTCGTCTGTGGAGTATAGGTTGCCGAAAATGTTCCATCACTAGCAGTAGATGATGTCAATGTATCTGTAGCGCCATCAGGTTTTGTAATTCTTATGGTTATAGTGACTCCACTTATCCCTGTTCCAGCGGATGATTTAAGTTGGCCACTAATAGTTACCGGTTTACCCTTATTAACCTTGGTTGAAGATAACGATATTGTTAGAGTAGATGTTTGTTTAACTATCTTGGTTACCGTTAATTCAGCTTCACTAGATGTAGCGCCCATATATTCATTATCTCCCTCCCAGCTAGCCCTTAAATGATATGTTCCAGTATATTGTGGTTGAAACGTAGTTGTATAGTGTCCATTGCTATCAGTAGTCACTGTGCCAAGAATATACCATGTACCATCCCTTCTATACTCTATTTTCACGTTAACACTGGGTCTAGGAGGAATAATTTCTCCAGAAATAGTTGTAGTTTCACCTTTACCTATAGATATAGGATTACATGAAATTGTAATACTACTTGATTTCTTTACAACATATTTGAAAAACAATGCTTTTCCGGAAGATGTGCCTACAATAACATATTTTCCATACTTTGACATACTTATGGAATAAACTGTATCAATATCCGTTGAATGATAAATATATATTGGAGTCAAACTATTCTTCGAAACAAAATATATGTATTCATAGCTACCAATAACAATATATTCTCCATTATAGGATACATCTATACTATGTACATCTTTTCTACCCTGGAAAGATTCACATGAATATATTTTTCCACCATTTATCCCATATATACTTATCCTACCATATGCTGCCACAACAATATACTGATTATTACCGCTGATCTTTACCTTCTTTATAGTAGTTCCTGTAAAGCTCTCCATCCATATTGACTGATTACTATTCTTATTAAATACATACAGCTTATTGTATACAGCTGCAACTATACGATCTCCACTATAAGTTATATCGACTTGGACTACAGGTTGATTAACTATGCTAAACCATAATGGATTCTTACTGTTTCTACGGAACAAATATACTTTATTTCTACTTGTCCCAGCAACAATATATTCTCCATTTCCAGAGATAGCTATATCCTTAATACTACCTTTACTAATGTCTGTACTCCATTCAGGTGTACCTGAGCCTCCAATTCCCTTAAACAAATATACGTTTCCTCCTCCATCACCTGCAACAATATAGCTTCCATCGTCAGAAATATCTAGACCTTTAGGAGTATGATATCCAGTATCATATACCCATATTGGTGTAGAACTTGTTTCTGAAAAGAAATATACTTTTCCATCACTTGTATACGCAGCAAAATATTTTCCATCCCTACTCATAGCAACATAATATACTGCTGAACCTGTAGGATAATACCAGATAACATTTTTACTAGTATTATGGAGAAAATAAATATTTTTATCATCACTCCCAACCACAATATTTCTACCGTCATCAGATATATCTACACATCTAGTCCTGAAAGAAGCCTGGAAAACCCATATAGGATTCAATGTCTGCTGTGCATGTAAAATTTGCATTGAACATAGAGACAATATTAATATAGATATCAATCCCATTACAAAGATATTTATTTTAATCCTACATCACCTTCAAAATTAATAATATATTTTAATAATTTATAAATTATTTTTGATTCTACTATATTTTCTAACATAATTTTATTTCAGAAGTTTAATTAAAATATATTTATTAGTATAGAAGATTTTATATTAATTGGAGAGATTATGGAGGAAAGCGATTTCTATCAAGATATTGTCGACAAATATAGTTCATCGTTAAAGGAGTTAGATAGACTTAAAAATTTCAGTGAAAGGGTGTTAAGGCAGTTAAATATGGAGATTAGGGAGGAAAATAGGCGGGCAGCATATATATTAGCATGGCTGGTTAGACTATATGCCCGTAAAGTTGGTGAAGCAAAAGTTTTGAAGGAATGGTTTAAATGAATATTATAGAATATGTATTTAAGACTATAAATATACTTGAATCATTAAATATAGAATATGCTTTGGTCGGAGGATTTGCATGTATATTGATGGGAATAAATAGATTGACAGAAGATATAGATTTTATAATTAAGATTGATTCATATGAAAAAGCTTTAAAGCTTGCAGAAAAACTTAATAAGAATAGTTTTAAAGTTAGTTTAAGTGAGGTTTTAGGAGCATTTAAAGATAAAGGACATTTCACAATATTGGTTGAAAGATACAGGATTGATTTCAAAATAGCTAATAGCACTATAGATTTTATAACTATAAGGGATGCAGTCAGTATTACCATAGATTTCCATAAAATTAGATTAGCTAGACTAGAAGATCTAATAGCCACAAAAATAACCGTTCTAGGATCACTTAAAGATATAGAAGATGCATTAAAACTAATGATTCTCCACTCTGATAAGATAGAATGGAAACGCATTAAAAAGCTTGCTGGAAAAAATATAGGAAAGGAGATCTATAAAATTTTAAGTCAAATCGAGAAAGAGTTTAGAGATAATATTGAAGTAATGAGAAAGATAGATGAACTCAAAAAACTTTTAAATATAATTAAAACATCTAATAATTTTGAATTTTCATAAAATTAACTCTTATTTTAATTAGTACTTCGGAAACTTTTTGTGGGGTGTTGCTCTCTATTATATTATGAAAAACATAAAAGCAATCAGGTAGGAATTCTTCGCCAAATAAATCCGTCATCTGAAAGAACTACTAGTG
>CAZKAY010000037.1:0-17142 GCA_964550975.1 uncultured Thermoproteales archaeon
CATATTTTATAGACATTTATCGAATAAATAATATATATATGTCGAAAAAATGGCATAGAAAAATTTTTATTTATGAAAAATATAAAAATTAGATGATAAATATGACTTTATCCGTTACTGAGAAGGATAGACTTTTAAATCATGCTCAACAAGTAGTAATAGAACTTCTAAAGAGTACTAAATCTAAAAAAATTTCTATAAAGTTGAGAACACTATTAAGGTATGCTTATATCTCGTATATTAGAAAAACATTTGATCTAAATATGCTCAGAGGCTTGGTTCCTCGTATAAAACCTCCTTACCGGTATACTAATCAATATGTTTATAGGGATTTAGAAAACATGTTAAGAAAAAATTTTAACGTAATATTAGAAAAAAGAAGACAATATACGTATGCTACCTTTTATAAAAAGATATAAGTTTTTTACCCTTAATCTTAATAATTATTTTTTAATCATTTTGAATATATTTCTTATATAACATAATAGTGATATATATGAATAAAATTAAGGCTTCAGCTCCAGGGAAAGTTATATTGGCTGGTGAACACTTTGTTGTAGAAAATCAGCCAGCTATTGCCTCCGCCATA
Source organism: uncultured Thermoproteales archaeon (assembly GCA_964550975.1). Taxonomy (GTDB): domain Archaea; phylum Thermoproteota; class Thermoprotei; order Thermofilales; family B9-G17; genus CAZKAY01. The sequence continues at coordinate 590 of CAZKAY010000037.1, forward strand.
AATCTCAGAACTAGTGTGTATATTAGCACCCGTATAAAAAAGGGTATAGAAATTTATAGTAAAAATTATGATTTACATAGATTATATAAAATAGAAAATGGTTCTTTTCACGATAAACTAATAGAAGATAAACTCTATCCAATATATTTTCTCGTAAAATATCTAATGAATACATATAATATAAAAATTAGGGGAGGATTAATAATAACTATAGACTCTGATATACCCCCTGGTTCCGGTTTAGGATCATCAGCTGCTGTTTCTGTAGCAACTGTAGCAGCGTTAAGTAAATTCTTTAACTTAAATCTATCCTTAGAGGATATATCTAAAATAGCTTATAAAGCTGAAGAAATAATCCATGGAAAACCGAGCGGTATTGACAATACTATATCTACTTTTGGAGGAGTTATTCTTTATAAAAAAACTGAGGGATTTATTAGGATAAATTCAAAGCTTTCGGATATGGCATTAATTTTAGCTGACTCAGGTATACCTAGGCTCACTAAAGATATGGTTTTAAAGGTACAGAAATTAAGAAAAAAATATCCAGAAATATTTGATCCTATATATTATGCAGCAGGAAAACTTGTTAGGAATATGGTAGACGCTATTAAATCAGAGGATTTAATAAGGCTTGGTGAATTAATGAATATTAATCATGGACTTCTTTCAACAATTGGAGTATCAAATATGTTTTTAGAAAAAATAGTATATACATCACGTAAATTAGGAGCTTTAGGTGCAAAGATAACGGGAGCAGGAGGAGGAGGACTCGTATTAGCGATAAGTAGGAAAGAAAGAGCGATACATATATATAATGGATTAAAAGAAATATGTAAAAACGTTATATTAACAGAAATCTCTGAAAAGGGTGTTCTATAGCTTTGAAAAAATATATTATTGTAAGCCTTTTTTTATCGGTTCTCTTTATAATAAGTTTTAGGTATATATGCAATCCATATGGAAAAATATTAAAGATAACGATATGCAAAGAAATAGATTTATCCACAGAGCCTCCTCAACCAAAAAATGAAACAGATGAATTCTCTCTCGGAGATAAAACAATTATCCTTTTTATATTACTTGCTAACAATAGTGGTAAAGACTGCCTAAATATTGCTTTAATTGATCCTTTAGGCAAAAGTTACGCTAATATAACGTTTCCCATCGGAAAAACATGGACCGAAAAATATAATTGGACCGCATGCTGGATAGAGTTTCCGATAAGAGGAAATATTTATGCCTCTATAAATATAAGAACCTCTAATAAAGAAACTATAAAATGGAATTATGTTTTGAATAATACGATCTCATCTACTGGACATTGGACGTTCATTATAACCTTTAATAATAGAGAATATAAAGTAGGATTTACTTTAAGACAAGTTATATTAAGTCTTACTATTTTGAATGATTTAGATGAACCTCTTTCAGATGTCCTGATTAAAATTTCTTCAGGACCCTTTTTCACTTCAGTTTTCTCCAAAACTGGAAACATACATATACAGGTTTCTCCCGGAGTATATAACGTTACGGTAGAATACGCTAACAAAACTATAGCTTTTGCAACACTAAATGTTATAAGAGATACTTATTGCAGAATAGTTGCAAAAGCTTATAGATTGAATATCAAAGTTTTATCTAATAAAGATATACCTTTACATGGCGCTACTGTATGTTTGTATCGTGATAATATTAAGTTTTTCTCAGGATTTACAAATAAAAATGGGTATACATCTACTATTTTACTTCCTTATGGTAAATACGCCATAAAGGTAATGTGGATGAACCGTACAGTAGGAATCATAGAGATGAATATATCTAAAAGTCAGAATATAACTATAAAAACAAAGGTATACGAAGTATACGCATATATAATTGGAGAGCAAAGTCAACCATTAGTGCATGCAAAAATAAGATGTGATGAAATGAATATCACAAAATATACCTCTTCAAATGGTTTAGTCTTTATCGGATTATTACCCCAAGGAAAATATACTTTCTATATTTATTATAAAAATATAGATAAAAAAATTTCAGCAGAGATATATGAAGATAAAACTATTATTATTAATTTACCAGTATTTATAGAATTTCTAAACTATACGTTTTCAAAACAATTGTTTATAATTTTTCTGATAGAAATAAACATCATAATTTTTGGATTGATTATCTTTACATATATGATGAAAAAAATAAAAGACCAATTATTATGAAATAATAGAATACCTTTATATAAATTAAGATAAATAAAATACATAAAGGTGTTTTTTTATGTCTAAACCAGTTGAGGCAGGAAGTTTAAAGGTAGGGTCCTTTATAGTAATTGATAATGAACCATGTAAAATTGTGGAAATAGAAAGATCTAAGCCTGGAAAACACGGATCAGCCAAAGTAAGAATAACGGCAATAGGCTTTTTTGACCGTGCAAAAAGAAGTATAGTAGCTCCTGCAGGAGCTACTGTAGAAACCCCCATAATTGTTAAGCGGTCAGCCCAAGTAATAGCAATTCTGAGAGATACCGTTCAGTTAATGGATTTGGATACCTATGAAGTATATGAAGTTTCGTTGCCTTCGGAGGAAGAAATCAAATCTAAATTAAATGTAGGTGTCGAAGTCGAAATATGGGAATTATTAGGACGACGCAAAATAATTAGAATCAAACGATAAATTAATATTGATATTTTAATGGAGCTACAAAAATGTAATATTTTTGCTTTCCCATTATTTCTTCAATTATTCTTTCCACAATAATTTTCTTTACACTTGGGATCCTTGTTCGTTCCTCTATATCTTTAAAAGATTTAAATGGTTTCTTTTTCCTCTCCTCGAGTATTTCCCATAATGTTTTTTTCCCAATACCTCTCAATAATTCTAAACTATGCATCCTAGTAGTTAATGGGCGAGCATTGTTAAAAAATTCTACAAATTTCTTCTCCTTACGTGAAATAATTTCACTAACAATATAAGGTAATTCTGTCTTAGCATTCATAGTTAAATCATCATATGATAATCGTCTAGATACCTTAAAGAATCTATCACTCACCCCTTTTCCAATATATATTCTCTCTCTGATAGATAACGTTGTAGTTTCTTGCGTTAATATTTCCAGTAAAATAAAGTAATCCTCTCCAATAACCTGTGCAACTCCCTTTCTTCTAAATCTAGAATTTAAGGAATAATATCCTGGAGGAATAAAATCCAAAACAACTGCATAATTTTCATAAAATTTCTTTTTAAAATAAAACATTGAAATTTCACCCTAACGATATTTTAAAATTATTGCCTATCAATCTCCCTATATTTATTTAAAATATTCAAAATTTTTTCTAATACATCTTTTTTCAATAATTTATCTTCATACATAGTTATAGATTTTATCTCTTCAATAGACTCTGGGAATATATTAATTAACTGAACTAGGGTTTCCTCTCTTAATTCTACAACTGCCATTAGTTCATTTAAAATATCCTGGACTTTTTCTGCATTAATTTTGCTAAGTTTTCTCGCATATTCAAGTGTATTTGTTTGCATAGTAGAGTTGTCTTTTTGATATTTTTCAAGGATAGCCTTTACTTCAGGCAAGGTAAGATATTTTTCACTAATTTTTTCAACCATGTACCCACCATCCTTATATATAACTACACATCTAGAGTATATTAACTTTATTAAAATATTAATAATTTCCTTAAGGAAATGTTTTATATTTAAAAGAAATATACAAATTTATCATAATGCAATAATAAATAATTAGAGTTTTGAAAGATAATACATAACAGTGATTATAAATGAAAGAAAATAAAAATATACTTATTAAAGAAATGGCTAAGATGCTAAAACAGGGTGCAACGTTAACTCAATTCGCATGCCCGGAATGCGGCACTCCTTTACTTAAAGCAAAAACAGGGAATTATATATGTTTAAAATGTAGGAAACAGGTATACATAGTTAAGGATGAAGAAGATGAACGGAAAATTCTATACTCATTTGCCTTAAATAAACTTGAAGATAGCATTATCAATAAACTTAATCAGCTTACTCTTAGATTAAGCAATGAAGATAATATTGAAGAGTTAGGTAAAATAGCCAGGACAGTAACTATTTTTCTTGAATCCTTAGAAAAAGTAAATAAAATTAAAAGTGTATGGAATAAATATATACAGAAAAAATAAATATTCATGGTTCTAATATTAAATCTAGCTAAATAAAATATGACATTAAATTTAGATAAACATAGATTATGAGAGAGGTGTTACAAATGTCAAGAAAGTATAGAAGAAGAGATAGAAGAAGTAGAACTATGACTCCGATTACGGGAGCTGGATTGGTTAGGTTTTTTGAAGAAGATATAAGTGGGATCAAAATTAAACCTCTTTATGTAATTGTTTCATCAATACTACTTATAACTATAGTTTTATTGGCACACTTAGGTTTGTTTGCCCCTTAAATACGTGATACTTTATGAAAATAAAGGAGATAATGGTTAAAAAATATCCCTATATAGTTCTTCCTAATAGTCGAGAAAATGCTTTAGAAATTATGAGAAAGAATAAAGTGGATTTTCTTCCAGTAATTGATGAAAATACTTATACTCTTAAAGGTATCCTTACATTAAAAAGTTTTTTTGAAAAACCGGACGAAACTCAGGTTGCATTACTAGTCCAAAAAAATATAGTTACAATTGATGAAGAAAGTGAAGTTAAGGATAGTATACAGAAAATGCTTAAAAATAAAGTTAGATATATTATTGTTACAAAGGACAACAAATACAAAGGCGTATTATTATTAAAGCATATAATTTCTAGAGTAATAGCACGAATGAATATAAAGGAAAGCATAAAAAATGTTTATAGAAATAGTGTTTTCACAATATGGGATCAAACTCCTCTTTTTGTAGCTTTTAAAATAATGGAGCTGGCTAAAACGTATGTGCTTATAGCTATAAACAATAAACTAACACCCTCTGGAATACTTACCTTAGAAGATATAGCTAGATATTGCGAAATGATTAAAAGTGAAACAAAATCTCTGCTCAGTGCTCCATCTGAAACGGAAGAATGGGAGTGGAACGTGCAAACAATAGTTTATATTGCAAAAAATCAATTTACCATACCTAAAGATAAAAAGGTATATGATGCCATGAGTAAAAAGATAATCCCAGTAAATAAATATATATCGATATCTGGTTGCGCGAAAATAATGGCTAGATATAATTATAGTCAACTTCCAGTTTTAGATGTAGAAGGTAATCTCATAGGAATAATATTTGATGAAGACCTGCTTAAGGCGTCTCTTAATTATCTATAGTTCCGATCACTACATAGCTTTTTTAATTTCAATATATAATATTAGGTATAGTGGGGAGTTATTTGGGTAGAAGAAAAAGAAGAAAAGTTATTAGGAAGGTAAAAAAGAAAATCCCAACCATATTTATATGCCCGAGGTGTGGTAGATATTCTGTTAGTGTAAATGTTGAAGAAAACAAAGTAATAGTAAGCTGTGGTATATGCAAGCTTAGCTTTATATTTCTATATAATCCCGTTTTTCAACCTATAGATTATTACGGTAAATTTGTAGATAAATATTATGAAAGTATCGGGTGAAAATTTGATAAGAATTGGAAAAATCGAAAGATATATTTATAGAGAAATAGAAAAATATGGAGCTATACATATGACTTTAATCGATCCAGATAAAACTAGTTCAGAAGCCGCAATGAAAATAGCTGATGCAGCTGTTCGTGCAGGTACCTCGGCTATCATGATAGGTGGAAGCTTAGGTGTAGGCTCTTCAGAAATCGATAAAATGATAAAAGCTATCAAGAAAAAAGTTGATTGTCCGATTATTCTTTTCCCTGGAAGCATAGCCGGTCTTAGTAAACATGCCGATGCAGTCTGGTTTCTTTCTGTATTAAATTCACTAAACCCCTATTTTATCACAGGAGCTCAAATGCAAGCTGCATTATTAATTAAGCGATATAGAATAGAGAGCATCCCTCTGGCATACATTATCGTCGGAACCGGAGGAGCTGTGGGATTCGTTAGCCAAGCACAGGTTTTACCTTATACTCGGAGTGATTTGATAATCTCGTATGCATTAACTGGACAAATGCTGGGATTTAGATTTGTATATTTAGAAGCTGGTTCAGGAGGAAACGCCATATCACCAGATATTGTAGAATCGGTGAAAAAAATTATTGATATTCCATTAATTGTAGGGGGTGGAATAAGAACTGGCGATATCGCTAAAGATATCACGAAAGCTGGTGCTGATATCATAGTTACAGGTACAGTGATCGAAGAAAGTAGTGATGTAGAGAATAAGATAAAAGAAATAGTTATAGGTGTAAGGCAGGGAGCTTTATTAAGAAAACGCTCTAATCAATAATACTATTAGATAGAGGTTGAAAATGGTTAATGAAAACTTAATAGAGCATATCAAATCCTATTATAAATTAATTTTCAGTTTTCCTTCATCCAAAATTTTATATTTATTTTCTGGAAGCATCTTACTTGTATTTTCCTTTATCTCTTATAAATATATAGGACTAAAATATATTCCATTACTATTTATCCTTATAACATGCATACTTTTACAATTAATTTTTTCAAGAGTTATGTCAGAAATGCTGACTCTACGCAGGTTGTTTGGATTATTTTCAATCCTAATTATTGAATGCGTCTTTATTATTCTTATTCTTATATTTAGATATGAGTATGACTCCCGGATTCTTCAAAAATTTTCGTTAGCAATAACACCTTTTTACTCATTTATATTGTTTATAGATGTTGTTTTCACTAGAAAAAAATGCATTCCATTGATTGTTACTTCTATATCGTTTGCATTAAATTTGATGATACTATCTATATTAAGTAATTACTCTTTTATAATTGTTGCTTTATCATTATTTACTATTCTCAATATCAGCGTTTTTATGTTCCTAGAATATTTTAATAGAGATTCAAAGAAAATTTTAAATTTAAATGGAATAAATCTTATCTATAGCTTCCTAAATGTATTTTTATCAAATAATATGAAACCGCTGGAAAAGCTTTTCGCCAGCCATTTATATATAAAATATATGGCAGATTTTTATATTATATATTTTGTATCACAAAATGATAAAATTGTTGGAAGCATAATTATACCTGGAATCCACTTTGGCCCCTTTAGACATTTAGGTTCAAGTTCTTTTTCAGGAAATACAATTAGAAAATTTATGGATAATCGTATTCCCGCATTAGTTTTGCATAGAGCTTCTACGCACGAGTATGATGCAGTTTCTTCGCAAGAAATCGACTTGATAATAGAAACTCTTTTGAGAAAAGTCTTAAAGAAAAGGGGAAAGCCGGTTAAAGTCTCTAATTTAAGGAGGCTTTACCTAAACAATTTTTCATGTTTATATCAATATCTTAGTAATAATGTTTTGCTTGCTATAGTTTCCAGTGAAAAATATGGAATGGAAGATATTCCTATGGAAATTGAAAAGAAGATATACTCGTCTTTGAAAAGAAAAATATTGGTTATAGACGCTCATAATAGAATTACAGACCCTTCTTTTTCATTTCCCTTATCTAATAAGTTGAAACAAAATATGTTAGATTTACTTAAGAAATGTGTTCTAAATCCTTACAAAGAAAAATGGTATGATACACTATATATCGGGTTTTCTACATTATTAGATCTAGATTATAATGGACAAGAAATAGCATCGGGTGGTATTACAACAATGGTTATAAAAAACCCTAGTAATAAGAAATCTTACTTTCTGATAGCAATAGACAGCAACAATATGGTATCTGGAATAAGAGATAAAGTTAGAAAATATCTTATAGAAAAATATGGATTCGATGATGGTGAAATTGTAACGACGGATACGCATGAATATACTGGCATCAGGCCAGGTACCTATTATTATCCACTAGGTAAAAACATATCTTATATTACTATAAGAAAAAACATTGAGACTTGCTTACAAAATGCATTTTTAAACATGCATAGATGCAGTATCTATTTTATTGAAGATAAAATAGAGATAAAAATACTGGGAAAGAAAAATTTAGAGAAAATTAATAATTTTGTCTCAAGGCATGTTTGGAGGTCTACGACATTTTTGTTGGTTCTACTTTTCCTTCCAATCCTACTTTCTATTATTATCTAAAAATTTTTCTTTTAAATATCTCCAATTTTCGTCTATATCTTTCGAAATATCTTCTATCATCTTCTTAGATATACCTTTAAATCTTCCTTGAATTTTTAAATATTCCTCAATATTTTTTCTATACATTTTCTCTATCAATCTAATACTTGGACCCGTTAATTTAAATATACCTCTATGCATTTCAAAGAGAATCCATGCACCAGTTAATACAGCTAGTCTTGCAACTTCTATCGTCTTATCTGAAGGATATTTCCATCCTGGAGGACATGGAGTATGCAAATGTATATACCTTAATCCCTTTACCTCTCTAGCTCTTTTCAGCTTCAATATAAAATCTTGTGGGAATGCAATGCTTGCTGTGGCTACATAGGGAATCCTATGCTCAATCATTATGAACGGTAAATTCTTTTTGGATTGCCTTTTACCCCTGGGTGTTGTAGTGGTCCAGGCACCCTTTGGAGTGGATCCTGAACGTTGAATCCCCGTATTCATATAGGCTTCATTATCATAGCAGATATATATGAAGTTATTGTTTCTTTCAGCGGCCCCCGAAAGTCCTTGAAGCCCTATATCAACAGTTCCTCCATCACCAGCCCACACCAATACATTAATATTCTTTTTTCCCAAGATATCTAATGCTTCGCTCATACCTGACGCTGTAGCTGCTGCAGCGGCGAAAGCTATATTTAATACAGGTATCTTTACCGAAGAAGTAGGAATAGGACCTAAAACAATACTTGTACAGGATGCTGGAACTATCATTATAGTATTTTTCCCTAAAGCCTTTAAAGCGTATCTTAACCCTAAGGCTAGCCCACAGCCGGGGCATGAAGGGTTTCCGGAGAGCAGATATTCATCTCTACCTAAAAGCTTGACTAAATTACTCATTTTATCACCCTTAATCCATACCATATAGGCTTTTCCGGAATGTTTTCTAAGTTAAAGCATTTATAGGAAAATTGGAAAATTTTTATAAAATCTTCATATCCTACATCTCTTCCTCCAATACCAGCTATATAGCTTATAATAGGTATATTTAATGAGTACAGCGCACTCTTAATTTCTGTTGATAATATACCTCCTTTTCCAAAAGAGAAATCTCTTTCAATAATTATTGCCCCATTAATATCCTTCATAACTTCTTTAATATCATTAGATGGAAAAGGTCTAATACAGCGAATCCTAATGAATCCTACTCTATATCCTCGATTCCTTAATCTATCTACCGCTTCCTTTATATCCCCTGAAAATGCTCCTAATGAAATAAATAGATATTCAGCGTTATCACACCTATATCTCTCTATTAGCCCACCATATTTTCTACCAAAAATTTTATAATATTCTTCGTCAACCTCCCGAATAATTTTTTTCGAAGAATTACTCGCATCATCAATATAGTATCTATATTCCATGTAATATTCCGGAAAAACTAAATTTCCATGGGAAAATGGATTGTCTATATCTAATGTATGTTTATATTTTTTTCTTGAAGGCAGGAAATTATCTACATTCCTTTGAGATGGTACATCAACAACCTCATAGCTGTGTGAAATATAGAATGCATCCCAAGCAACAGCTATAGGTAAAAGTACCTCCTCATCTTCAGAAATTTTATATGCTTGTATAATCGTATCTAAAACCTCTTGAGCACTTTCTGGAAAAAATATTAGCCATCCCGTATCTCTCTGAGATAATATGTCGCTATGATCAGACCATATACTCCAGGGTGGAGCTAGTGCTCTCGTAACTACTCCCATTACTATCGGTAGTCTGGCGCCGGCCGCCCACCACAACATTTCACTCATATATATTAGTCCTTGAGACGCTGTAGCTGTAAAGGGTCTTGCTCCAACAGCTGCTGCCCCTATACAAGCCGCCATAGCACTATGCTCCGATTCAACTCTAATATATCTGGCGTTTAACTCACCATTTTCTATAAACTCTGCTAGTTTTTCTATTATTTGAGTCTGAGGAGTAATAGGATAAGCTGCTATAACATTTACTCGTGCTAGCTTTGCTGCATAAGCTGCAGCATAATTTCCAGATAAAATCATTTTAACCATTACTCCTTCACCATTTCGATAGCTTTTACAGGACACTCATTCGCACATATTCCACAGCCCTTACAATAGTCATAGTCTATGACTGGTTTATTATTTATAATCGATATACTACCTTCAGGGCAATATAACCAACATATCATACATTTAATACATTTTTCATAATTTATCTTTGGTCTAAATATTCTCCAATATCCTGTTTTCTTAGCACTACCTTTTTGAGGATAAGCTAGGGGGACGATATTCAATGATTATTCACCTTTTATCTTTGTAGAGTTATATGCTTCAACTACCGCTTTTATGTTTCTTTCCGCCACTTCTCCTCGCCATTTATTTTCTATTGCCTCAACTACGCTATTTATTGAGACCAAATTAGATATTTTTATTAAAGCTCCTAGCATAGCTGTATTTACTATTGGTATACCTCCTCCAACTAATCCTATCTTTAATGCTATAGCTGTAGCATCTACATATGCAACTCTATGGTCTCTAATCATGGGAGAAACACTGTTAATCACTATAGTACCATTTTTCTTTAATCCTTTATATATATTAATGAATTTCCCTAGCAAGGGATCTAAAACCACTACATAGTCCGGGTTTCTTATATTACTTCTTATTCTTATAGGTTTGTTAGAGATCCTATTGTATGCGATAACCGGAGCTCCTCTTCTTTCTGCACCAAAGTATGGAATTGCAACTGCATATTTACCTTCGATTATGGCGGCCATAGCAAGTAATTCTGCGGAGGTGACCGCCCCTTGACCGCCCCTACCATGCCATCTAATCTCGATCACAAAATCACCATATATTATAAGTTAAATCATTTGTTATATAAGTTAGCCTAATCATACATATTGTTTAAATGCTTTGTTAGAATAGAAAAATTTAAAAGTTATATATGATTTAAAATGTATGGGCCCGTGGCGCAGAAGGATAGCGCGGCGGCCTTCTAAGCCGTAGGTCGTGGGTTCGAGACCTGTAGGCGAAAATCCCACCGGGCCCGCTATATTATATTTAGAATAATTATTCTAATATCATCCGTCATATCTTGTATGGTATCAGAGATCTCTTCGAACATATCCGCTATTTCTTTGATAACATATTTTTTATCAAATGATCGTTTCATTTCAAGAATTTTAAAGGACATTTCTCTATACTGTTTATCTATTATTTTTTCTAGTTTATCTATAGTTAAACATTTTTCTAAAGCCTTATCGGGAGCATGAGTCATTTGAAGAACTATTTCTCTAAAAGTTTTGAATGAATTTAAAACCTTACCTGCTAGATCTGAGAGAAGTATTCCTACATCCTTTGGTATACTCCATTTCCTATGATAAACTTCACTTAATCTATATGTTATTCCTATAGATTTATCTGCTATTCCATTAAGTTTAGTAAGTATCCTTATCCAATCTTCTTTATTAAGCATTGCTGGAGATGCTTTTGAGATATAACTTATTATATCTTTTCTCAGCTCATCAATCCTATCTTTGGATTCAACCAATTTATTGATATCAATATCTACTTTCTTGACAGAATAAATGCTATAGGTCATTTGAAAAGAAATTTCTAAAAGATCATAAATTTGGTTAAGTTGAGCATATATAAAGTTAATTACTTTTTCATTACCTAGAGGACTTTTTATTGAAAGTGCAAGATCTTTATTATTAATATTCAATTAAACCCCCAGCTATTATTTTATATCCTAATATTTTTTAAGCATATATAAGGATTTGCATTAGATAATGTAGAGAATAGGATATGTTTTAGGAAAGTTTTAATAAATGATAAAAAAATATAAGATAAAGATAAATGAACGAATTATGGAATCGCGGGGGTGCCCGAGCAAGGCCAAAGGGGCTGGATTCAGGTGTATGAAATTTCCAGTGGCGTAGGCCTACGCGGGTTCAAGTCCCGCCCCCCGCATGGTGATATTATGATCTACGAAAAACTTTTTCATCTAGTGCTTAGCTTTCGAAAGGATTTGGATGAAGAAAAATTAAATAAAATGGTGGAGAAAAAAATAAATGAACTAGGAGGTCTTGTAAGCAGAGATGCCGCCCTTTTATTAATTGCAAAGGAATTGAAAGTGGATATTCCCTATGATATTTTTGATGTATATAATTTTTCTTCAATGAAAATAAAGGACTTAGTTGAAGGATTAAAAAATGTATCTTTATCGGGTATAGTTTATAGAATTACTCCTCCACGTACTTATTCCACAAATAGAGGAAAAAGACGGGTACAGAAAATTTATTTTTTTGATGAAAGCGCAAATATAAGATTAACTCTCTGGGATTCACAAATAGATGATGCTAATAAAGCTGGACTAAGGTTAGGAACACTTATGAAAATTCAGGGAGCGAGAGTAAGTAAATATAAAGATAAACTAGAGCTTTCATTGAACAAATCTGGAAAACTAATTTTTCAACCTCATGATACAGATGATTATAAAAAACATATTCCTGAAAAATATAGAGGCCAAGATCTCAAAGTACTTGTTACTAATATAGTCACTAATACCCTTTATAAAAACCTATCTGTTTTAACGGGATTCAGCGACAATAAAATATATGTTAGAATCCTCTTTTGGGGAGATTCGGCTAATTATTTAAAAAATATTTCAGTTGGTGACAATATATTTTTACAAAATATTGTTATAAAAAACCTGAAGAAAGAAATAATAGAAGGCCTATTCACTCCATATTCCTTTCTATATAGATTATCAAAGGGTAGTATATCTGAAAATATAGATGTCAAGAATATTTTTCCATTCGACCAAAAAATTGAGGGAGAAATCGTTTTTATGATACCATATAGTAAGCATCGTTTATTATTGACTCTATGTAGTGACCATAAATTTAAAGAAGTAATAATATGGGGAAAAATGTTTATAGATGAAATACTAAAAAATGTCGAATGTGATAAGGTTATATTAAACTACTTGGATTTAGTTGATAATAAGTATAAAGTGAACCTTTGGAGCAATATTTTTTATAAAAAAGTACTTGAGAGAAAAAAATATGAAAAATATTTAATTTTTGAAACAAAAAATCTCTCTGAAATAATAGGTACCATTGTAGAATTTTCGCTAGACCTTTACATATATTCTAAAACCTCCGGTTTCAAAAAAATATCCCATATAGATGAAAAAGAAGATCTTTCTAATATTAGATTTCTTACAATATTGAAAGGAACAATAGATGATGGTACTGGAAGACTAAAAATTTTCTCTAATTCTCCATATCTATTTGAAAACCTTTTATATGTAAAGATAGCATCTATACGTAAAAAATTCTATTCTATAACTCTTGTGAAAAATATAATAGATTTCATGAGACAAGATATGATAGGAAAAGAAGTGATAGCAAAAGGAAAAACATGGAATATAGATGGAAAGAAATTTATGCGATGCAATGAACTGGTAAATTACGAATATAATGTTCAAACTGAAAAATGGTTAGAAAAGAAAATACTTGAGAAAAATAAGGGCTGAAAAATATAATATTTCCAAAAAAACTGTTTCACTGAAAATATTGTAATATTCTTCTTCAAAAACTTTTAGTATATGAAAATAGCTAATTGATAGAATTAGTGAGAAAAATATTATCAAGGTATTTTCATCGATTTTTTCATATGGAGATATATAGCACAGTATATAGCATGAAACACTGAGTGATAATGAAATTATTATTCCAATTAGTTTTAATCTAAATTGTATTATCCTCATCTTATCAAAAACCTTTCTTGATATCTCTCTTTCTCTTCTTACAAAATTTATGGCTTTAGAAACTTGTGTTAAGAATTCTTTTTTACTATAAAGTGAAATCCGTGAAATTATCTTTAAAATATTCGACTCATACTTTTCTAGAGCTTTTTGAATATAAACTCCGTTACGAAGTAATTTATACACATCATTTATCTCTTTTAAATTGTTGTCTTTTTTTAAAAGAAAATTTTTCATAGAAAATTCAATCGGTTTCCCTATATTTGCATAGGTTATAAAATCTAGCAAAGCTTTTTCTAGTTTAAAATAATAATCGTCGCTACTACTTCCATGTTTTTTATATTTTTTATAAATTTTCATTAGAGAAACTATTATCCCAATGTATACTATCCAAAAGTAAAAATAGTATTTAGAAGAAACGATAAAAAGATACCCTAAACTTATTAATGAAGGAGAATAGGTGAAAAATATTTCCTCAAATATCTTTCTTATTTTCATATGGCTCGCTAAATATTATTTTTATTGCAAATAATAGCAATAGATTGTACACTATTAAAATAGCTAGTAGAAATGTTATATTGAATGTTACTTTGTTCATAGAAAGTAAGATAGACAATAATAGGGGAAAAAATGATATAAAGCCTCCTATAATTGTCATTTTATCTGCTCTTAACTCATATTCCTTTATAATATAATTAATAAATTCTTCATGAATCATTTCAGAGTATTTTTGTAAAAGATTTGAAGTATTACTTTGGGATGAAATCAATTGTCTCAACAAGTTATAGTATTCCCTATATCTAATTTCTTGCTCTTCTGGAAATAATCTATGACTTGCCTCTCCATCTCTTAATTTATAGAAAAAAATTCGAAATAACCTTTTATTCTTATCCTTAGCTAAGAATTTAATTGTTTTAATAAAATCTCCTTTCATTAAACTAGCTAGAGATATTAGATGGAGTGCTGAATAAGGATATTCATCTTTTATAACATTTCTCCTATCTTTCATGCCTATCCCCATAGTTTACTTAATTCAATTTCAATTGCTTTATTAATGAGAAAAGAATTTTCCACATCCTTATTTAAGAGCATTCTTAAGGTGTTAACCAACCTAATCCATAAATTATAGACATCTGCTATCGAAATCTCAAATTCTTTGCTAATTTTTCTGAAACAACTAGTTTCTCTCAGATCTTTAATTAAAATAAGCTTATTATGTTTATATGAAAAAATTTCTGAGACAATTATTTTTTTGATACCGGGATCCTTAATTAACTCTGCAATACTATAAACTTTTCTAATCTCCCTTTTTCTCAGGAACTTTTTCATTAAAACTATTAAGTCCAGTTCGCCTATAAGGTCTGAACTAATATTTATTACATGTAACATTCTATTTAAAAAACCATTTACCGAACTCGCGTGACTAGTCTGGATGCATTTCAACCCGGCACTCATCGCATGAAATGCTGCAAGAAAATGATCTTGAGATTGAAGTTCTCCTAATATTATGTAATCTGGCCTTCTATGTAAAAGCTTTATTACCTCTATACTTTTTCTTCTAATTTCCTCTCCTTCCTCATAGGTTTCTACGGTTAATCTAAGTTGATGTCTACCTCTTACTAAGATTGATTCGACGACATCCTCTATATATATAACTCTAAAAAATTTTGGAAGGCATAAATCCAATGAATTCAATAGAGTGGTCTTTCCACTTCCAGGTTCTCCAATAATTGATATATTAAGTTTACTTGAAATTGCCAATATTAAGAACGCTGCTGCCTCAATGCTCAATGTTCCAAGCCTTATTAATTGAACTATATTAAACCCTCTTTTTCTATATTTTCGAATATCTAAAGACGGCCCGTCTACAGTTAAAGGGGGGGCGTCTATACTAACCCTTATCTTAAATAGATTATTAATATAATCTGTTTTTAACGATGGCCTTTCAAAATCCAATCTTGCCCCAGTATCGATCTTTAAGTGAGTTATAAAGCTATTAATATCCTTTTTAAAGATCCTTATATTAGAAACGCACCTTCCATATAAAGAATGATCTAAATATACATGGATACCCGGATGATCTACGTAAAACTCTTCAATGTAGTTATCTAGTAAAAAGGGCATTAACCTTAATATTCTAACAGACTTATAGCTAGCAACCTTAACCATAATATTTTTAGGCACTTGACTAGATATAATTTCTATTTCAGGTATTTTTTTCAGTGCTATACTTTTTAAAAGAAATATTCTAATTTTTATTAGTTCATCAAGCGACTTAAAGAAAAAGACATGTGGCGTATGCTTTCTAATATATAGGGCCAAATAACTACTCATGGCTCTGAGAAAAACGCTGTCATTCTTCAGTCTCACATTATAAAAATATTCTCTAAATCCCTTTCCATGAGGTTCAATGATATTTATCGAAAATATATCTACATCATAAGACTTTATAATTTCCCCCCTATGAAAGAAATTAGATAATGCATGCTTTCTAAATAAGGACATATAATCTTTATGCCATGAAATATATCTTTCAATAAAATATTTTTCTTTATTTACATCTTCTATCTTTTTATTTATTAATCTAAATATTTTGTCATTC
>CAZKAY010000037.1:17152-19814 GCA_964550975.1 uncultured Thermoproteales archaeon
AAAATGAAACTTAGTAATCCCATTTTTCTCCATATTTATTTTAGGTAAAGAATCATTTTCTCCAATTATATATTTAATGAAATCTTTAAAGAATATTCTAATGCAATTATATTGATTTACTATTTTCCTTAATGTTTTTAAGTAGCTAGACAACGGATTTACTAAGTCTCTAACTGTTTGACTAGGTATTATATATATTTTATTTTCTTCACCATTATGGAAAAAAATTTGTTTAATAGGAAAATCATTAAAAAAAGATAGTATATATGAGGACATAAAAATAAGATTTTTAATATCTGTTAAAGTAACTAGAAAATTTCCTAAAAAGATTATTCTAGAGCTATTCTTAACAATTCCCATAGATATATTCTTCATTTAAATTACCCATAAGCTGATCCTTTATTATTCTTAATCTGATAACTATGGTACTTAAAGCCATACCTGAAATTTCAGATAAAAATCGCTGAGTAAGTATCTGATTTTTTAATCCAATTTTTTTGCATAAAATTTGATCTGCAATATATAATAGAGAAAGCGCTGAGGCCAGAGGATTCTTTCCCTGAAGTTTTTTGATATTTATTATTCTAGTTAATTGATAAGATTTTTTTAATAATAGAAATCTATACCTATCTATATCTAATTTTCCATTAGTTTTCCCCAATTTTATTTCTATCTTCTTTTTAAAGACTTCATTTTCAAAAATATTCTTAACTAAATATGAAATATACTTCAGATACCTTTCTTCCATTTTGATTTTCTTTCGAGAAAAACGTTTCACAATAAAAATTGCCCTATAATAATCAGCTCTTGAAAAATTATGTCCCTCCTTTAAAAACGCTTTTCTTATCTCAGTTAGAGGTATAAATATATCATTTTCCCTTAATGCTAAGGCTAAGGCTGCAGCCATAATTCGGAAATGATTAGGCCTTTTCGAATTGAGATTTCTAATTGATTTGAAGTAAAGCGTTATAGCCCGTGCTTGAACAATCTTATTAATATTTAATCGACTGCATACTCGATAAAGTGTTTGAATCACTCTATAATAAGTCGAATTGCGGTGAGATAAATGAAGATATGAATGATACTTATAAAAACGGTCCAAAGCATAATTATCTATAATTGTTCCAAGATAATGTGGTTGTTTGGGATTCTTTCTGGTAACATACATTTCATCTAAATCTCTTTCATTAAAAAATGCATTAGCCACCACGGCTCCACATTTTTCGCATACTAAATAATAATCTCTATTTAAAACCAGTCTCCCTCCACATTTAGGACAAATCATTTTACTTCCAATGATAATGTAGGGAACTAAAATAAAAATCCCAACTGCTCGTTGGGGGGAGGGGGTCTCAAACAGAAATAAAATATATAAGTAAATGTTAATTGAAAATATTGGGTCGTAGTATGAGTACAAATATATTGGATACATGGTCGCCTAAAACTAGACTTGGAACAATGGTAAAACAAGGAAAGATAACATCTATAGAACAAATATTTGCAAATAATTTGCCTATAAAAGAGATAGAGATAATAGATGTACTGATACCGGATCTAAAATATGAAGTTTTATCATTTAATTTAGTACAAAAACAAACAGATGCTGGAGAAACCAGTAGATTTCAAGTTTTAGTAGCTGTAGGGAACATGAATGGGTATATAGGAATAGGTTTAGGTAAAGCAAAACAAGTTAGAGAAGCCATAGAAAATGCTGTAAAAACAGCTAAATTAAATATAATTCCTGTTAGAAGAGGATGCGGAAGCTGGGAATGTGGATGCGGGCTACCTCACAGCCTTCCCTTTAAAGTTATTGGTAAAAGCGGACACACTATTGTTGAAATTTTACCAGCACCAAGAGGTATAGGACTCGTAGCTGGAGAAAAAGCGAAAATATTACTCAGACTTGCCGGAATACAAGATGCATGGACTAGAAGTAGGGGAAACACTCAAACCACAATAAATTTCATTAAAGCTGTTTTCAACGCTCTTAAAAAAACATATTCTATAAAAACAATATCAGAGTGGTAATGATGAAAATAATAGCTATACGTATTAGAGGAAAAGTAGATGTTCCTCCCGATGTCAAGAAAACCCTTGATTTACTTAAACTACGCAGAAAAAACACTGCTGTAATACTAGATGATAATCCATCTATAAAGGGAATGCTAAAAAAAGTGGAAAACTGGATTACATGGGGAGAGATAGACGCAGAAACTCTTTCACTTTTATTAGAAAAAAGAGGAAGATTAATAGGAGATAGAAAAATTGCTCCTAAGTATTTACAAAAATTAGGATTTAATTCTTTTAAAGATCTAGCTAATGCTATATTGAATAATAAAATAGATATAAAGAACCTTCCCGAATTTAAACCCTTTTTTAGATTACATCCACCTAAAGGTGGATTTAAAAAGAGCATTAAAAAAACAATAGGATCTAATGGAGAATTAGGATATAGGGGAAAAGAAATAAATAGATTAATTAAAAAAATGTGTTAATTCTTCTTGATCTTTCCTTTTCTAAAAAAATTAATCATCTAGTTCTCTGATTTCTTGCCACTTCGTGACTCCCAGATCTGAAAACATAGTTTAAGGATAAGATAAATAGCAATTACTCTACTAGTATGTTTCACTCTTTATTTGAGTTTTAGCGAGCAGTATGATTA
>CAZKAY010000038.1:0-9102 GCA_964550975.1 uncultured Thermoproteales archaeon
AAGCCTTTAAATTATAATAGAGAAAAATAAATATTTAAAATATTGTAATTTCAGTTATCTCATTAATACTAATTTAGTTAATACTCCAATATATTCTATCCTATATTTTACCTCTGCCTCAGCCAATGAGTTTTTAATATACCCCTTTTCATAAGTTTGACGTGGGAGTCCATGCATTGCTGAAAGAATTCTAAGTATATATTTTGGTTTCTTTAAAATATTTGCAAATTTAACTAGATCTGATTTAGGGGCATCATGTGAAAACTCATATATCCATGCCTCTCCCCCGTTCTTTAAAATTCTATTACATTCTACAAACATTTTTTCAGGCTTTCTAATATGATGAAGCGTTCCAGTACTAATTATTAAATTTATGCACATGTTTCTTAAAGGTATTTTATGAGCGTCGGCTAAAACTAGATCAGCTAATTCATACACATTATTTTTAACTAAGTTTTTCCTAGAAATCTTTATCATAGCACTTGAAATATCTAGACCTATAATGTTTTTAACTTCCATTTTTTTAAGAATTTCTATAAGCAGTTTCCCTGTACCACATCCTATTTCAAGCATATTAGATTTTTCATTAATATTTTTACATACTTCTTCGGTTATGTTTCTATATATAGGACTAAGAAATCGAGCCGCTATCTTTTCATAGAGATTTGCTGAACCTGCAGGAATACCTTGAACATACCTTTGCATCTTAACAAAAAATCTATTTATAATGTTAAGCATAATTATGCCTCATACCCTATTGTATATTCAGTATCCTTATTAAATATTCTCTAATATTATTGACTTCGAATCAATAGCATAATGTTATCTTCTCGAATTCCACATATTTCTACATCACTTATGTTTGCTCTACTAAACAATTTAATGTGAAACAGAAATTGTCCGATGGAAGGATAATAGAGAAATGGAGATTAATTCAAAAATCATCTGGAGCTTAAGTTTTTATTCTATACATATAGCATGGTGCTGTCCAATCCTCTCTATTTTGGGGGAATAGTCTGGCCAATGTTACCACTATTTCTCTAGTCTTTCTATCCTCATATACATTAAAGTTTGATAATTGTAGATATTTTGATTCTCCTCTCCTCTTCGTATCGATTATTGTTATCGTACTTCGTTTTAAAGCCATTTTGTCTTGATCTATTTCACCTATAACTAACGGATATCTAGGGCTATTTCCAACGGGATTCGTCTTTGATATATTTCCTATCCAATATACTTTTCCACTAGAGTGTTTTATTAACGCTGAATAGCTTGCCGGAGACAATATTTTTTCTCCATCATCATATTTAAATGGCTCCGGTTTACTCCAGGACCACCCTCCATCTTCTGATATACTTATCCATTTATATCCAGGCAGACTCGGCATTTTATCATTACTTCCCCTCATAACTGTAAATAGTATTCCATTATCCAGTTCTATTACAGCTGGTTCACTTAAACCTCTTGTGGATTTATAGGGATCAATCGTTATCGGATCGGAGGAAATCCACTCAATATACTTATTCCTCCAAAATCCATGTAGAAATACTACATTCGTATACGTATATGCCCCTATAGGATTATACAGTCTTCCATTTCTATCCAATGGAAAATAATATAATGGTAAGAGTATTTCATTTGCAGATAGCTTTATAGGTATATTTCCAATGCTGGCAGAATTTCTACCATACCATACATCTCTCATATAATGTTTTTCGTCAAACTCTCCTCCAGATTCTATTATCTGAGAAAACTCAGTAAAAGTATTACCTCCATCCTTAGAATATTGATAGAAAATTTTTCTACCATAGAGTCCAGTTAAAACTTCATCATTCTTCATATAAATTGTATGATGAAATAGAAATAATATCCCCTTATCCTCGTCAAGCCAAGGCATCGTAGAATATCTTATCGTACCATCCTTCACAACCTTATATTTATTTAAAAGTTTCCCTGCATTCCAATCCATACCATTATTCGTTGAATAACTTATGTATTGTTGACTAGGTCTATCAGAAAGGTTTTGAAATGTACATATTCTAACCATTTTAAATGTATCTTTATCAACATAAGATAAAGCACAGTTTATACTAACACCCTTATAAGGAGGTTTCACAAAAATCTTTTTATAAACTTCCATCTTCATCATCAAATATATGTATTTACTATATTTTCATAAAAGATATATTACTAATTTAATCAGATTTTATTTTCTGTTCAATTTTAATTAGCTTTTCTCCATGAAATGGAAATGACGCCTCTATCTCATATATCCCTGTCTTCTGCGGAGTCCATATGGCTAATGTTATTTTCTGCTCACCCCTTCTCAGAACCCTTTCCTCTAATACTTGAATACATGGTGTATCTGTATATCCTGGATAAAATATCCTTTCCTCATCAATTTTTATCAAAATGTCTGGATGACAGGGTGTAGGCGATATATACTTTATATCTTCCCCAAGATTTTCGATTAGAGCAGCCAAAAATATTTTTTCACCAAGCTTCCTAACATATATCTCTAAGACTAAATTATTTTTCTCTATATAGGCAACCCTATTATAAGAAGACTTAACCTCATATATTTCTAAAAGCTTTTTAAATAGGTTTTCAATTTCTAAAATTTCTTTAGGAAGACTTTTATTCAAAGCCCATTCATCTACCCAGGAAACTGTATAATTTCTACCATTTAATTCAATCGATAAACGATATTTTAGAAAATCTGTACCTTTAACGGGCCGATATTCTCCACGAATATATTTCAATCTATCCTCTATGAATGATTTTAAAAACATTATATTTTCATCTTTAAGCTCAAACTTATAGCTTGAATTCCTAATCCTATAGATTAGTATTCTTCCATCTATTTCTATTCTCTTGAAAAATCCTGGAAATCCTCCGGACAATGTGAAATTGATTTTAAACATCTCTCTTCTCCTAGTATTTATGACTAATATTAGTATAATTATGCTCAAGGCTATAATAATTATATGTTTTTTATATAACATATTTAATCGACATTTATTCGGTATTGTTTAATATATTTATCTAGAAATTCTCTTAAAGCTATTCTTATAGCCTCACTTCTACTTGTATACCCCCTTTCTCTTACAAGGTTATCCAATGTTTCCAACTGATTTTCAGGTATATGGAATGTAACTACAATCATTCTCTTACCTCTCTTTTTCCCCAAAGAACTCACCAATTACTTAATTCTCAATAATCAATAAATATTTTATTTTACTATATTTATTGGTGATGTTATGACTATAATTAATAGTGTCGAAGTTTTTCCATTAAAAATACCATTTATACGATCCTTCAAGATTTCTCGAGGATATGTTGGTTCGCGTAGCAAGCCTGGTGAACACGTCTATCTAAAAATCACTACAAGTGACGGAGTAGTTGGATGGGGTGAGGCTAGACCTATGCCAGCATGGATGTATGAAACAATGGAAACGGTATACACTACTTTAAAAAAATATGTAGCTCCAATTTTAATCGGAAAGGATCCGTTTCAAATAAATAGAATTATGTATGAATTAGATAGAGCCTTAGCCCCAGTTGTAAGCTCAGGCCAACCATTCGCAAAGTCAGCTGTAGATATAGCTTTACATGATTTAGTTGGAAAAATTTTAGGTGCACCTATACATGTATTACTTGGAGGAAAGAATAGAAATACGGTTGAGATGTCTGCGCTTATCTCCGGGGATCCAGAAACAGTCGGAGAATATGGTAAAGAAATGTGGAGAAAAGGTTATAGATGTTTTAAGCTGAAAATTATGGGTGATCCAGAAATAGATTATAGGCTAATATCCTCTCTGAAAAACTCTGTTCCAGATGCAAAAATATGGATGGATGCAAACCAAGCATATAGTAGTTATTCTTTCACATTTCTGTTGAAAAAAATTTCAGATATAGATGGTATAGTATGTATTGAACAACCAGTTCCAACTTATGATTTTCATGGATTAAGTAGAATTGTGTCGAAAAGCACTATACCTATAGCTGTTGACGAATCACTTTTTACCCATTACGACCTACTAAAGTTGATATCGATGAACGCTTTAGATGCACTTGTATTAAAAGTTGCTAAATCTGGTTTAAAAACCTCTTTAAAAATTAGTGGATTGGCTGAGGCTGCAGGAATATCTTTAATGGGAAGCGGAATGACTGAAAGCGGTGTAGGATTCACAGCATCAATTCATCTATACTCAACTCTAAATATAGTTGTACCAGTAGATACAAATGGTCCACAATTTCTCAAAGACCTTTTAGTAAAAGATCTAGAAATCAAGGGTGCCGAAGCCAAAGTTCCAGATAAACCTGGACTAGGTATAACTGTGGATGAAGAAAAAATTGAGCAGTATAGAGTCGATATTAAGCTTTAGTATTAGGTGATATTATTAGGAAAATCCTTGCGATAATTATATTGAAAAATCTACCTAAAGAGGAGAAAGAAAGGGGAGGAATAAATCTTATACCAATATTTGTTGGAATCGCTGCTATCTCCATCATGCTTTTTATAGTTGTAAAATTATTTGGAAAATTATAAGTGATCATTATGAAGATGGGATTAATATTTGTTTTAATTACCTTCCTCATAATATATTCATGTATATTTGCTTCGATAAGCTTTTCACCATGGTTTTCATGGAGTAGAAACGCTTTAAGCGACCTAGGACACTGTATAAGGTCTAAGTCTGCACCAATATATAATTTTGGCTTGGCTATCGGAGGATTATTGTTATCAATATATTCTATAATATTTCTTAGAAATAATACAAAATTTACGTGGATAGTCATGTTTATTACATCGATATTTTTACAGTTAATAGGCGTATATGATGAAGCATATAGATCTCTACATGGATTAGTCTCAGTATCATTCTTCATCTCAATGTGGATATCAATGGTGATACTGAGTATTGAAAAAAGGCTTAAAATTGGAGTAATAACGTCCATAATATACATAATTATATGGATACTATACTATAATAAAATATATTCTAGCGGAGTATCTGTACCAGAATTGCTTTCAAGTCTAACAGCAACCCTATTAATCATATTCCATGAATATAGAACTTAATTTACTGAAATATCTATTGGAAGCGTTATCCCGATTTTCTCCGAATTATACATATCATATACAAGGCTTCTGAGTTTCGACCTACCCTTTCTAACACCAATAACTATTATATTAACTCTACCATATTTTACCGGAGTATGTATAAGTTGGATGTTTGCACCACCTTCAATTGCCACTATATTTGCAGGTAGCCATATTTTAGCAATAGGTACACTATCTTTCTCCTCGACGATTAAAGTTATCGATGCTCTTTCACCGATGTTTAGGCTTGTTTTATCGATATTAATACTATACCTCATTTTACCCTTAACATCAAATAGATTTACAGTTTTCTCAAAATCTATTTTAGCTAAAACATTTTCCGATAAAGCCTTCACCCTACCCTTTACAACTAAAGTATCTTTTACATCCATCATCTTTCCATTCACAGATATCTTTACTTTATGGGAGGGTTTTAGAATAGACAATAGTTCGATGAAAGCCTTAGTATCAGAAGTAGTATACAACATTCCATTAACAATTTTCGATGAAATATACTTGAAACCCTTTCTAAAAACATCCATATATCCCTCCATATATATTGGCTTTAAAGCTTTACAAGTTGCCTCAATATTTCCAGCCCAAGATTTATCAGCAGACCAATAGACTTGACCATTAAGGGAAACCATGTTGTCTAAAATATATTTTAAAGCTTTTTTCTTCAATTCCTCAACATGTAAATAGATATTTACAGCATCTTCAATGCATTTAATATCCGAGAGAAACCTTTTATCATAGAATAGTAGATCATTATCCCTAACATTTTTTTCAAGGAGAGTTGAAACACACTTATCAACCATTTCATCAATTTCCTTGAACCCGAGACCATACATTGGTCTAAGATTCTCTAAAACTTTTATGGTTACATTTACAGATGGACTGGATTCCTCCCATAAGGAGAACAATCCATCCTTATAAAATTTCTTCATTCTACCTATACCTATCTTAATGAGCTTTTCAACCCTCTTAACATCCATATCTATCAAATTATTTCTAATTGATCGTAAAATTATTCCGAGTCCTGCAAGTTTACTTGAAGTCTGTTCAGCACATCCAAATGGATATTGAACCAATTTTTCAACAACATCCCTTGCTAGAGACATTGGTGAAGGATATACCACGATTCTCTTACCCTCAACTTCCTCGCCATTTCTAAGCAAAAATATGTTTGAGAAAACGAGTTTCTCTAATCCAGGCTTCTTAATCTCTCCTTCAACGGCATCTATAAATCCATCTTTCTCAACAATAACCTTAATTTTTCCAGGACCCTTTATTAGAAATCTCTCTATACCTGTACCCTCAACAGTTTTAACATGTCTTCCCCATGGAGTCTCAATGTATAGTCTACCTTTACCGAAAACAGTATAGCTTACCCTACCCCAAACATTTTCATCCACATCTATAAATGACGGTATATCTACTTCAACCATAGCGGGCTTACTGGCCTCGATTCGAAAATCTTTCTCAATAAAATCTGTTCCATTAAAACCATAGAATTTTACCATATATGTTCCAGGCTGTCTACCAATCCTAATATTTCTTTCAAAATCACCTTCAAATACAAATTCATCAAAAAACGTGAAAAACTTCTCTAAACCCCTATATTCAACTCTCATCTCCTCAACTTCAACAGCTTCTCTTGCTGCAGCAGGCGGAGAAGGCATAGCTAAAGAAGGTCTAGCCAATAATGTAAAACCTCTACCTATTCCAACACCTCTAGGAAACCCTATACCCCTATATCTTATCTTAACAAGCTGTTTAAAATCACTTATAGCGTTAAAAACATTTTTTGCAAGTTTACTGACAATACTTTCATGTGCTATTCTAGAATCATGTATCAATAATACTCCATGAATCCTTTTATTAGACCTAAACTTTATTTTAAATTCTCCTCCAGGATAAACATGTTCGGGACAAGATAATTCCACCTCAATATCTTCTGGATATATTGATACTGCTGTTGCCTCAAACACATTTTTATTTAGAAATCCACCTATGAATATAAATGTTAGTGGATTAAACCCCTTAAATATAAGCTCACTATTTTCATCAACGTTTTTAAACTCCTTTAAAACATATTTTTTATCCAATGGATTATACAGCCCTATCTTAAGTATATCAAATTT
The DNA here is from genome assembly GCA_964550975.1 of uncultured Thermoproteales archaeon. Lineage (GTDB taxonomy): Archaea > Thermoproteota > Thermoprotei > Thermofilales > B9-G17 > CAZKAY01. Next base: position 7,252 of record CAZKAY010000038.1, read on the forward strand.
TTCTAAAACCTTTATTCTAATATTTTTATCATATATTCTATCTATAATGATTGGCTGAGAGGATACTCCATCCTCAAAAATATATAGACCTCTAATTTTCCTAGCATTTTTTATAGGTGTGAGTGTAGCAGAGAAAATTTTACCATAACTACTTAAAACAATCTTCCTTCTCTCAGTTATACCTGTATGCGGAACCATAATAGATGTGGATGAACCATCTTTTAAGGTTAAATAGAGAGTAAATGGACCTGAATGTCCTGAGAAATCGAGTTCAATACTAGCTAAACCATTTTTAAACAAAACATCTTTCTCTAATACAATTTTATCACAATATTTACAGTATAATCCAACTCTACATTCACCCGTATATGGCATGTTAAGCCTATATACCTCTACATCCGCCTTCAATATATTTCTCTCTAGAAAATATTTTTTAAAAAATGCTTGAATCAATGGTAGTCTAAACGGGGTAACCGTAAACTCGGTTACAGCCTTCTCATCCATATATTTGGCTTCAACCCTATATTTTCCAGTCTCTAGATCAGATATCTCCGTAAATGCTGTACCAAACTCATTTATAGATAATTTTTCACTAAAGAATAAATTATTGTCGCGATAAACATATATATCAATTTTTTCCTCAGGCCTACCTAGATTTACAACGATAATCCTAGCATTCTCACCAGGACCATATATCTTTCTATCACTAGTAATTTGAAGCAAACTAAGCTTATTGAAAGAAATCCTAGGATATTTTTCATCATCAATCTCTATATCATATATAAATTTAGGTATAATAGCCTTTCTAACAAAAATTGATTCAACCTTTTCTTCACGAGAAAGCTTTACCGTTTTCCCTAGAAGAGAATCAATAAATATAAAAAATTTTTTCTCAACAATCATGATAATCAAAATATAATGACAACACTAATAAATAAATCTATCTAGACAGCCTTAAATTCCTCATTTCATCTAAAATCTTTATTGTTTCCTCCACAATTATATCGAAAACCTTTTTACCCCTTTCCTTAGACGCTGTTCTCACCCTACCATGCACTCCGCTTTCACTTATATCCCTCGTATATGTATAATAATATACATTATATTTACTCAGCGAAAGTTTTTTAGGCTTCTCATCCACAGCTTTATCTAAATCGACTAGACTAGGATATAGATACATTATTAGAGATGTTTCTTCAGCCCCAGCATGATATCTTTCATCTCCCTTAAAGATACCTAGATTTTTTATAGAGGAAAGACTCCACCACTGCATTATAACCATAAATACATTATATTTTTCTCTTAACTCACCAGATACCTTTATAAGCGATGATAAATTTCCACCATGACCATTTATTACAAGTATTTTTGAAACACCATATCTTATTAGAGAAGTACATACTTCCTCCACATATTTTTCAAAAATATTTTCTGAAACATATATTGTTCCAGGAAAATGTTTATGATGCCTGCTTACACCATACGGTATTACTGGCATCGATAATATACCAGTTTTTTCGGAAACCTTTTCAGCAATCTTCTCGGCTATTAGATGATCGGTTCCCAATGGATTTTGAGGTCCGTGCTGCTCTGTAGAACCTATAGGTAGTATAACTATATCGTTTTCACTAAAGTATTTCTGGGCTTCAACCCATGATAATTGGGCTAGAGATGTTTTAACCATAAAATACACCTATAATATATTTATCATTAAACTCTGTGTTTTCCTCATACTTCTAATATTTCTCATATGCATATCATCTATATGTCTTTCTACTCTTATTTTCTCAGACAATTTTTCTAATATTCCCATTATTTCTGATACCTCACTACAGCTGAGACATCTACCCC
>CAZKAY010000038.1:9202-19740 GCA_964550975.1 uncultured Thermoproteales archaeon
TATAAATTTCAGCTGCCCTAATAATCTTATTTAAATCAACATCTATCATACCTTTCCCCAAATATACGATACAATTACAGTCCTTCCTTAGTAAGTATATATTGATGTATATTAATTATATATATTAAAGAAATTATTAATACTTGGAATGATGAATGCATGTCAGGATGATTTGTGATCGAATTGGCCTTTGCTGACCAACTATATTATTTTAAATATTCTTTCAATAATCTTCGTTTCTCCGTCTTTAGTTATCCTTATATTTATCTTATTCTCCCTTCTTGTTAAAAATATATACGTTGCAAAATATCCGTCTCTCACTTTAACTGATCTACCATTTACCTCTATCTGTGCATCTTTCTCACAAATACCTTTAACCAAAATCATAGCTGGACCTTCTACAATCATCCTATATTCTGGTGGCTCTGTTAACACCAGTATATATGGTTTCTTCTTAATCTCTAGTATTTCTTTTACAATTTCCTCTCTAACCTCCAATAATTTCTCCATATTTCTTGGATAACTAGTTATATTTTCCACGATTCTTCTACATATCTCTATACTTCTCCTCTCAAAAGGCATGTCTATCCTACCTAGAATTCTCTTTACAATCTTTATCTCATCTTCTAAAAGTTTTAAATATTCATAGTCCTCAAGACCATCTCTCATAGCCTCTAATCTTAGACTGGATAGTGGTCCATTTTTACCGGGATAAGCTATATGGGTGTCTCCTGGAGGAAGATTTGCCCTGGGCTCGCCGAATGGATCTTCACCCCAATGATTGAATCCCCAGTGTAGATATCCTTTAAGACCATAGGCATAGTTTATCCAGTGAAGTATACGTGTCTTTACAAGTGGATAATCAAGAAATCTATTTGGATATCTTCCCTTAGGATTGCAACAAGTATAGAACCATACCTCGTATCCCTGTTTCATGGCATTAGCATAGTTTTCCATCCAATCATTAAAATGATTTAGAGTTGGAACCCATATCTCTAAAAATTTTTTAAATCCAACAGTCTCTATAGCGTCAATTCTCCTAATCTTGGAAGAATATCTATGTACATAGCTTGAAAACTTTTTCCATTCATCTATACCGATTTCCGTAGGCTCATCACATACATGAATCATAGCTTTATCGATCCAATTCTTCTCAACAAGATGTTTTTCAAGCGCTGGTAGCAGATGAGGAAGAATCTCAGATCCATTTATATTCCTCTCCTCTCCATTAATAGTCTTCACCTTAAAATCTCTAAACAATATTTTGTCTCCACCCCATTTCTCATAGTGGGCTATATGGCTTATCTCGATTCTATCCGCTCCATTTCTAAACAATATTTCAACATATTTATCAAATATAGAGAAGTCAAAAACATATTTTCCATCCTTCTCAATAATTTTAATGGTATGTAATGGTACTAAGAAAACATTTTGCCTATATTTAGACATAAATTTTATCCATTTCTCAAATATCTTCCAGAAGTCATCACTCCACAACTCTATATTATATGTAGATGCAATCTTATCTACATTAAACCAGTTAGTTACGTAGAGATTTCTTTCATCGGGTAGTGTTATAGGATATACATGTAGAATTACGTCTATCTTTGCCTCACCCTCTCTAGAATAAATCCTAATATATCCACGATATTCTCCGGAAGAAATATTTTTAGGAACATATACTGAATACCAGCATGGCTGACTATTTTCAGCCTTAATGTCTATTGAATCTAAATCGAGTATTGGATCGGGAACCTCTATTGGAGCCCCTCTTTCAATCTCATCTATAGGCGTATCTGGAGTATTTTTAGATACGGGTATAAATCCTATAAATCCATACCTAATATTATCTTTAGAAATAGTATCTTTAAAACCTTTTAAATCACTAACCTCTATACGACATTCATGTAAATCTATATTTGATCTGATGCCGAAAATATTTCCCTCAAACTCATTTCTAGCAGCCTTTAACTTTAATGGTTTACCGATCATCTCCGGTCTAGGAATACTATCCCTATAAATTCTTTCACCAGGTTTTGCTGGCCAAATAAAAAAATTCAAAATATCACCAATATTTACATCAATACTTAGCTATAAAACAATTATCATAGTTTGACCACTTTTATCCACTATGTTTAAAAAGATGTCCACACATATATATTATCGTGGTGAAAACATGTCTGAGGAAAAAATGATATATAAAGCAAAGGACGTAGAGGAATTGAAGGAAGTACTTACCACCATTTCAGAATTTATTCCCAAAATACCTGAACTTATTAAAGGTATATTGACTGCAGTATATTCCGAGGAAACTGGAAGAGAAGTAGGTAAGGCTGTAGCAACATTCTATAGAACTCTTGTAGAAAATGGTATACCTAGGGATACAGCATTAGAAATGGCTGAGGAATATTTATCTGCATTTACAAAGCTTGGGAAAAGTTTAGCTGAAATCAAGTCTAAGAAAGAATAAATATATTTCCACATATTTGGTGGAAAATTATTGTCAGTAGAAGAGCTAAGAGAGAGGCTCATCAGACTAGAAGGAATTTTAAATCTAATACTTCATAGACTAGATGAAATTGAAAAAATATTTAAAACCCCTGATATCCAGCTAATTAGAACAGGTATCAATGCCTATGGCTTAACCTTAAAAACGTTTAAAGAAATCACTACAATCTATAGTTACCTAAGTGACAGTGATATTATTAAAGATGAGATAACTAGATTAATCATCCAAATCTTAGCAGGTCATAAAGATGGTTTAAATATTTCCCAGATGACACGTGAACTAAGAAAAATGAGGGGGAAGGCGTCGAGGAGAATTGTGAGGGAAAGGTTAGCGAAACTAGTTAGCATGGGTATTATAGAAGAAATATCTGGATGGGGAAAGGTATTTAGACTTGTAAAGAAAAGGTATGGAGAAAAGGATGCTGACAAATATTTTTAAAAAAGTCTTCAAGACATTTAAAATAATTTTTTATCTATTCTGATTGTTTTAAAATATAGGTTTTGGTATACTAAAAAAGTATTTGAGAAAGAATTATTGAAGCAGGGATTACCCAAATCTACCATAAAATATATGGTTAATATATTTAATCGGGAATGGAATATATTTACCTATATTAGGCAGGTATTTTTAAAGTAATAACGCTAAATATTACTTTGTCTCTTAGTCTATGTGTATTTAAGGTATGCTGAAATCATTATATATTTCCTCAGCTATATTTCTAGTATGTTTAAAATCGGATTAACAATATGGTCTATAGGTTTAACATCTTCTTATAATGACCTTTTAAGGCAGCTTGAATTAGCTATTAAGATAGGCGTTGAAGGCGTCCAGTTATGGTGCGTTGACTATGGATCGAATCTGCCTTGCCTTCTTGACCCATATAGATGCGATGTAAAATGTAGGAAAAGGGTAGAAGAGACTATTGATTCATACGGTCTAAAAATAACCGGATTTTGTGCGCAACTAAGTAGTCCAAATAGATTCGGTGGCTTTGATGACCCAGAAGGTATAGAGAAAAGAATTGAGAAAACTAAGAGAGCCCTAGAACTCTCTGTCGATATGGGTTCACCTATTGTTACAACACATCCCGGCGTCATACCGGAGAATAAAGATGATAAAAGATATAATATAATTTTTAGTAGTATTAAGGAAATCGCTAAATTTGCAGAAAATATAGGTGCATATTTCTGCATCGAAACTGGTATGGAACCTATAAATGTGTTAAAAGACTTTATTCTAGAGATTAATAGTGATGGATTAAAGGTTAATTTTGATCCAGCCAATCTCTTACGCTACGGGGTCGATGAAATCGTTAACGGTGTAAGAGTTTTAAGTAATTGGATTATTCATACTCATGCAAAAGATTATAATCCTAAAACTAAGAAAGCTACGGTTGGTAAAGGTTTAGTACCATGGAAAGATTATCTTAGAGAACTAAAGAATCAAGGGTATAAGGGTTGGCTTGTACTTGAAGAAGAGACAGGTAAAAATGTAGTCGAGTCCCTTATAGAGGGAAGAGAATTTTTAGAGAAAGCGATTAAAAATTTAGTTTAAATTATTCTTTAATGATTTTATTTAAATAATGGTTATTAGTTAAAAGTATATTTGGTGTATATCATTGAATATCTATGAGTATCTTTGTAGAGAAGCTAGATCTATAACCAATTTCTCTTTAAACACCATTGATAACAAATATAAGTGGATGAGGGAGAGACCTAAAAGATGGAGACAATTTATAGATATGCTTGGTATTACAGAATATATCGATATGAAAGATAGGCCTTCGCTTAACGTTACCATTACAGGCGTATTAGATAGAGAAAGATATGTTGTAGAGAAACTATATTTTGAAAGTCTTCCAAAACTATATGTAGCGGGAAATCTCTATATTCCTAAAGATTTTAGTAAACCTATGCCTGCAATACTATATTTATGTGGACATGCCCGTAACCAGAAATATCATTATCAAGCTCATCCACAAAGGTTTGCCGAATTAGGATTCGTTACACTTCTTATCGAGACAATACAATGGGGTGAAATACCTGGATACCATCATGGAACATATAGATACGGTTTATTTAATTGGTATAGTCTTGGATATACTCCTACAGGAGTAGAGGTTTGGAATGCTATTAGAGCAATAGATTTACTTCAATCTAGACCCGAAGTTGATGGTAATAGAATAGGTGTTACAGGTATATCGGGTGGAGGAGCAATGACATGGTATGTTTCAGCTGTAGATGATAGGGTTAAGGCGTGTGCACCTGTATGTGGTACAGCTACAATCGAATCACATGTATGTAAATTCACGATAAACGGCCACTGCGACTGTATGTTTTGGATAAACAATTATATGTGGGATCTAACCGATGTAGGTGCACTCATAGCTCCAAGACCGTTATTAATTGCATCAGCTAAAAGGGATTGGATATTTGATATAAATTCTGTTAGAAAAATCTATGGTAAGCTTAAGAAACTTTACGATATTTTAGATGCTTCTGACAATATTAGGCTTATAGAGACCCCGGGACCACATTCATACCACGAATTATCTCGTAAAGCTGTTTTCTCATGGTTTTTAAAGTATTTAAGAAATATCGATATACCTTTAAATGAAGTTAAAGATATAGATTTAGAGTATAGGGAATCTATAGATTCTTTAAAGGTTTTTATAAATGGTATTCCAAGTGATGAACGTACAACAACTGTGCATAAATGGTTTATAAAGAAAGCATCTCCACCAAATATAGATTCCAGGGAGAAGCTTATAGAATATAGGAGGAAGCTTATAGAAACATTGTATGAGAAAACCTTTAACGCATTTCCGAAGGAACCATGTAACCTTAATATGAGAATCGAATTGGAGCAAGAGGCTGGTGAATGGCTAGGATACCTTATAGGATTTACTTCTGAAGAGGGGTGGCGGCTTCACATCCACGTTACAAGACATAGGAATGCTAAGACCCCTACACCCATAGTTTTAGCTCTGCTAAATCCTGGAGAAACTTTTAGACGTAATAGTAGTCCTTTAAAAAATCTTGATAAAATGTTTGCTAGAGCATATATTGAGGTTAGAGGTATTGGAGAAACTTCTTGGGGAAACGAATTACAGTGGTATCTTAGACGAGTCTCTATGCTTACTGGAAGAACTATTGCAAGCATGAGGGTATATGATGCCATTAGAGCCCTTGAAGCAATATCTAAACTGAATTGGATAGATGCTAGCAATATTGGATTAATGGGCAGTGGAGAAATGAGTGTAATAGCTCTCTATACAGCATTGTTGTGGAAAAAACTATCTACACTTATACTTCATAATCCTCCACCTACACAAAATCTTCCATCAAATCCTGATGGAACTGGACCATGTATCGAAATGCTTAATTGTCTAAGATACACAGATCTCCCATATATTGCTGGACTATTATGGCCTACACAGATAGTTTTTCTAGGCCCCTATCCCGAAACCTATCTATGGACAGAAAAATTGTATTTAAAGCTAGGCTTGCCTGGATTAATTAGACATATTAAGGATATCTCTCAACTATAGCTGAGGTATATATTGATGAAAAATAATTATAGATTACTTGTCTTTAGACGCTCATTATCGGGTTTCTTTAATAACCTATATTCACAATACATTTATCTATATATTGTAATGCTGGATATAAATGTAGCCTATTTAGGATTATTTAGAAGTATTGCAAGCCTTTTATCCTCATTTATATCTTCTAGCTTAGGTTTTATCTCAGATATTTTTGGTAGAAAGAAAGCGTATATTATAGGATTGCTTCTGGAAATTCTTTCAATAGTATTTTTCGCATTTGCATTTAACTGGACTTTCTGTTTACTCGGATTAGCATTATCGATAACAAGTTTCTTTGGATTAAAAAGCGTTGAAAATATCTTGATAGCTGAATCAACATCTAGAGAATCTAGAGCATTTGGTTTTGGACTAATATCCTCTCTATCCATTACTACATCGATATTTTCACCATTGATTGCAGCGTACATTATAAATATGTGTGGAGGAATATCCACTCAAGGAATTAGACCCCTCTTTTATATTGGTTTGATAGGACTTGTTTTTACAACTGTAGTTATCATATTGTTTCTTTCAGAAACATATAGTTCTGGGGAATCTATAAAATATACTGTTTTAGATGCATTCAGAATAGTTAAAGAGAAAAAATGGCTTCAAAAGTGGATTTTAGTTGAAACTTTAGGTGGATATGTCTTCGACCTCTCAATGCCCTTTACAACAATATATATGGTTGAGATAAAACATGCAGATGAATTTATTATTGGATATACTGGAACTGCATTAAATATCGCATCTATACTTTTCTCACCAATAATTGGTAAACTTGGAGACAAATATGGTAGAGTAAAGACTCTAGCATTCTTCAGAATATTTTTCTACATATCTGTTATGATATTTCTGTTTGCACCCTCACCTCAATATCTAATATTGTATGGATTTTTTAGAGGAATATTTTTTGCATCGTCACCAGTCTTTCAGACAATAACCATGGAGCTTGTATCCAGAAATTTTAGAGGTAGATGGGAGGGTATAAAGAGCCTAATAAAGCTTATAGCCAGGTCTCCAGCCTCATTCATAGGAGGATATCTATACTATTATTTTTCACCAGAAACTCCATTCATTACAGCGGTATTAGTAGACATGTTCATAAGACTTCCACTAATATTTTCAATGCCAGAAACCCTTTATAAAAGTGTAAAATAAATATATGAAATATGGAGAAAACCATACATATCATTTTCTTCCATAAGAAAACATAATATAGGTTAAAACTTCCATACACCATCTTTTTTCTTATAATATCCTTCAACCACCCTATCTCTTCCCCTATATAGTATATAGTCTGTTGGTCCATGGAAAAGAGAGTTTATGCCTAAAATACCTTCATCTCGAGTCGCTGTATAGATTAAAATAGGTAATGTTTTATTCATCGGATTAATATAGACAGTTATAAATCTAAGATCCTCACCGGCATAAAATTTTTCACCAAGCTTTATTCCATTCTTCGTTACAGTAAATGGAAATTCTTTCATCAATTTCTCTAAGACCATATTCGAATTCGGAGTTCCATAGATTAAGAGCACTCTTTCTTTCAAGTTCATTTTTAATGCTTCTATGTCAGATACTTTAGGCACCTCTATTTTAAACCTTTCTCTTAAGAAATTCTGTATTATATCTAGATACTCGCTAACCTTCTTCTTCAAAGTATTATCCCTAATTCTTGAAGGCTCTACTATTAGCAATTTATCCAGATATTCCTTGTATTCAAATACACTGTCTAGACCCTTAGGCTTTAGTTTCTCTAACGCTTCCAATACATCGGATATAGCATTAAATAGTTCTACTATATTTGGATAAAAATCTCTAAATGTTTGATATCTATCTCTCTGCTTCTCATATTTTTCCAGTAGATTGTATATCGGCCTTATGTATATAAATCCTCTCCTCTCCTCAGTATTAAGAATCCCTTCAGCTTTCCCCCGTGTATTAACTCTTATATCTATCGCACGTATAACATGTTCATTTACAATGGTTTCCCAATTTCCGTAGGCTAAAGCCATCATTCTATTTGCTATAGGTTTAAAGAGAATATCTCCATTTTTAAATTGATTGGAGAACTTCTCAGTAAGAGGGTTTACAAAGCTATGAGCAAATTCATGAAATAATGCTGCGCCGAAAACTGGGAGATCCTCCTTAATCTCCCTAGGACCTAGAATCGCATAAATATCGAATAAACTATTGACTTTTATCCGGTAACCATAGCTTCCGTAGAAAAGCGGAGCTAAGATAACATGATATCCATGCTGTCTTACACCAAAGTATTCCTCTAGAGATCTAACTACAGACTTTAATCTTGATTTTGATAAAGCCATTTCCTCGATAATTCTATAAAACTTAAGTGTTCCTCCCAAAATTTAATGAAATTTGACTTTATTGAAAAATTGCGTAAAGCTTCAATAAATTCTTGTAGAAGTTGAACACCGTGCGCTCTTTTAATAAGATATTCTGAGAGAGGTACAATGATTTTCAGCTCAGGTGGATTTGAGAGATGCATCATGAGGCCAACAGGTGCATCATAATTAAAACCTATTTTAAGAAGCTTTTCAAACAATCTGATTGCTCGATGGGCACGATACCTCTCAAAAAATCTAATCATATCTCTCATATATGGATAACTCTTCCTCCAGATTCCATGTTTTCTCCAACTAGTAAAAAGTTGAACAGCTGTTAGAAGTTCTATTCTCGGATCAACATGGACAGATATCATGCTAGACACCTTATATAAACTAAGTTATCAATTATATATAATTCATTAGCTTTATTTATATTTCAACAATGCTTGCAGATTCCTTATAAGGGAAAATTTAGATAAAGTAATATGAGGATTATGAAGAATTATCCGAGATATATTGTTCCAGGATTTAAGCCATTTAATCCGATTAAAGTTGCAGAAATGACTGAAAAGATTGTTGTAAAAAATGATATGCGTAAATATACTGCATTCTACTGTGTTCCGGTCTATCGTGGAATTGCTACAGGATATGCTGTAGGATGCTGTCTAAGATGTTTTTACTGCTGGTCTAGTCCTTCAAGAGATTTTCCAGAAAAATATGGTAAGTTTTATTCTAGTAGAGAAGTTTATGAAAAACTTGTAGTTGAAGCTAAAAATGGTCTTAGATGGAGAAATATTTATATTAAAGATATTTGGAAGGCTAGAATATCTGGATGCGAACCAACTATTGGTAGAAAACATCTTCTAAAACTTTTAGATCTAATAGAGTCATCAACTCAGTTTAAATTATTTATACTTGAGACAAACGGTATCCTAATAGGGTATGATAAAAGCTATGCAAGAGATTTATCCAAATATTCTAAAATACATGTAAGAGTATCTATTAAGGCTGGTACTCCTGAAGGATTTACATGGAGAACTGGAGGTATAGGAAAATTCTATGAGCTTCCATTTAAAGCATTAAAATTTCTGCTGGATATGGGTGTAAGCTGTCATGCAGCAGCAATGACTGATAGGAGAATAATGTCTAAAGATGAAAGAAAAATAATTTTGAGAAAACTGGAGGAGATAGATAGAAGGCTTAAAGAAAACCTTGAGGAAGAGGTTATAGATCCATATAGCATGACTCTGTTTAGATTAAGAAAAGCTGGGCTATTAAATACATAAAGGATATAGTTTAGATGAGATCAAAAATAAAATTATATTTGATAATGATTTAAAGTAGAAATTTTTATATATTAGTATTTTATCTACTTTATTATGAGACGCGTGAAAGTTTCTAGAAGTTTTCAGATCACTATTCCAGCCGATGTTAGAAAACTTATTGGAATAAATATTGGAGATATTCTTTCGGTAAACGTTGTTGGAAATAAAATTATTTTAGAGAAAGTTGGGGATAGACTTCCATCTTTTAAGATTGGAAGGAAGATTGGAGAAAGAGAGATAAGAGAAGCATTATTAAAGGGTATGAGACGAAGTCTAATCGGTGACTAGGTTGTCAGCCCTCATTGATTCAAATGTATATGTGTATAATGCGATAGAAGATTCCGAATATCATCTAAAATCCAGAGAAATCTTAGATAGTTTATCTAAATGGATTATATCAACCATTACTTTACATGAGATTATTTGGACATTAATGGAGTTATTAGATAGAAATGCTACACTATCATATGTTAAATCACTTCTCTCTCATAGAAAAATAGAGATAGTATTAGTTGAAAAAAGAGATATTTTATGGTCTCTAGAAAATATATCGAGGGAAAATATATCGTTAGCAAGATATAATGATAAGATAATACTTTCACTTGCAAAAAGATTGAATGTTCCTCTACTAAGCTTTGATAAACAACTTTTATCCCAAGCTGCCCGAAAAGGAATTCCTATTATTAACCCTTATTCAATATGATAGTTATAAAATATTGAAGTAAAAAATATATAGAAGTTCGATATATTTCTATACGAGAGTATGA
>CAZKAY010000039.1:0-19587 GCA_964550975.1 uncultured Thermoproteales archaeon
CACAATTCTAATCTTATGTTCTGGAGAAACTCTTGCAAAAACACTTACTCTATCCACTATGGCTAGAAAATCTTTATCATTCATGGAATCGATATCTTTGCCAGTGAGCACTAGTGAATCTTCTTTATCAATTAATCCAATTTCTCTTGCTATTGCTGTAGCTGTAGATTTATGGTCTCCAGTAACCATTATTACCTTTACACCTGCATGTCTAGCTTTCTTTATCGCCTCCGGAACCTCCGGTCTAGGAGGATCTATCATACCGACAATACCAACAAAAATCAAATCTTTCTCGATATCTTTTTCCTCAAAGTGATTTCTTGGAAGATATTTATATGCAAATGCTAGAGTTCTCAAAGCCTTTTCAGCAAGTCTACTAGTATTTTCCATTACTTTCTTCTTATCCTCTTCAGTTAATTCTCTAATACCGTTTTCATCTTCAATATATTTACATAGGTTTATGAGGATTTCAGGTGCTCCCTTTACATAAACCATTTTTCTACCATCTTTAGTTAAATTTACTGTACTCATCCTCTTTCTTATCGAATCAAAGGGTATTTCACCTACTCTAGGATAGTCTTTTCTACACTTTTCTACATCGTATCCGGCTTTAGCCGCGAGAACAATTAATGCAGCTTCCGTAGGGTCTCCAATAATACTCCAATTATTATTCTCTCGGATTAACTTTGCATCATTACAATATAAACCTATTTCAATAAGCCTTTCTAATACTCTATCTTTTCTTACATCGATTTCCTCTTCATTAATATAAAATTTTCCTTTGGGTTCGTATCCGCTTCCAGTAACCCTTATAACCCTATCTCCTATAACTATTTCTCTAACAGTCATTTCATTTTTAGTTAATGTTCCAGTCTTATCGGTGCATATCACAGTTACACTTCCAAGACCCTCGACAGCGGCAAGGCGTCTTATAATAGAGTTTCTCCTAGCTAGTCGTTGGACACCTAAAGCCAGTGTAATCGTAACCACGGCTGGAAGTCCTTCGGGTACAGCTGATACGGCTAGACTTATAGATGTAAGAAGGATTTCAACATAATTAGCTCCCTCTAAGACTCCCTCAATAAATACGAGTATTACTAGGATTACAATGATTAATGTAAGCCATTTACCAAGTCTTTCTAATCTTTTTTGTAGAGGCGTTTCTTCTTCAGCTTCCTGAATAAGCTTAGCAATTCTACCGAAAACTGTATTCATTCCAGTCGATACAACAATGCCAATACCTCTACCATATGTGGCTGTAGTAGCTGTAAACAACATATTTCTAATATCTCCTATACTTAATCCTTTGCTTTTAATGGGTTCTACACTTTTTTCCACTGGTATAGATTCGCCAGTAAGTATGGCTTCATCTATTTTTAAGTTTACTGCTTTAATTAATCTCATATCTGCTGGAATTTTATCTCCAGCACTAACTATAACTATGTCTCCGGGTACAAGTTCACGTGCAGGTATAATTTTCTCAACTCCATTTCTAATTACCTTACATTTAGGTGCGGCCAGCTTTTTCAAAGCTTCAAGAGATTTTTCAGCCCTATATTCCTGTATAAATCCTAGAACGCTATTCATGATAATTATAGCCAATATAACTATAGCATCATGAATTTCTCCTAAAAAGAATGAGACTATTGTGGAGAAGACTAGTAACAATACTAAAATACTTTTAAACTGATTTAGAAAGATTGTTAAAGCCGTTCTCTTTCTTCCAGTCTCGATTTCATTAAATCCATATTTTTCAAGCCTTTTGGCAACCTCTTTTTCACTTAATCCATCTTCATCTGAGCCAAGTTTTTCTAAAACATTTTTCCATGGTATTGAATACCATTTCTCTAAATCCATATATTCACCGAGCCTAGATTAGAGATACCAATCTCATATTAAAATATTATTAATACATTTTTGTTAAAACTTTATATGTATTGTTTGGAAATAATATTTGGTGTATTTTTTGTCTAAAAATGTCTTAGAGCTTTTGTCTAAACCTGTTAGGAATATTATATATGAGAGAGGATTTAAAAATTTAACTCCCCCTCAAATCAAAGCTATACCATATATTTTATCTGGTGAAAATGTTTTAATAGTCGCTCCAACTGGCACAGGTAAAACTGAGGCTGCAATAATACCTATAATTGATATGATGCTTCGCGGGAGACGTGGTAATGGTATAAATCTACTATATATTACTCCTCTAAGGGCGTTAAATAGAGATATGATTGAAAGATTAAACTGGTGGTTTAGAAGATTTGATTTTAAAATTGCTGTAAGACATGGCGACACCCCTCCAGATGAGAGAAGGCTTCAAGCAATATATCCTCCCGATGTATTAGTAACAACTCCAGAAACTCTTCAATTAATATTTTCTGGAAAAAGGTTAAGAGAGCATTTAAATACGGTTAAATGGGTTATTGTCGACGAAGTACACGAACTTGTTCCAAGTAAGAGAGGTGCACAGCTAAGCATATTACTGGAGAGGCTTCGTAGAAAGGTCGGTGATTTTCAAATTATAGGATTATCTGCTACTATAGGTAATCCAGAGGAGGTTTCACGATACTTAGTTGGTGTTAGAGGTAGATGTAAGATTATATATGTCCCAGTTGCAAAGATGTTTAGGATAAAGATTTTCTATCCTAAGCCTACAAATATCGATAAAGTTATTTCTGAAAAATATTTTCTATATCCAGATATATCTGCTAGGGTTAGATTGATAAAAGATTTTATCGGAAAATATAATTCGCTGCTAATATTCACGAATACACGACCGATGGCCGAACTACTTGGAAGCAGGTTAAAGTTACTGGATATGGATTTACCAATATTTACACATCATGGTTCTCTTTCAGCATCCACTAGAACGTGGATTGAAAGTGGATTAAAGAGGGGTGAGATTAAGGGAGTTGTATGCACGTCTTCACTTGAATTGGGCATAGATATTGGACACATAGATTTTATAATACAGTATAATTCTCCTAGACAAGTTTCAAAGCTTATACAACGTATAGGTAGAAGTGCACATTATATTGGGGGTGTTAGTGAAGGAGCTATAATCGTATCAAATACAAATGACGCATTGGAAGCACTTGTACTAGTAAAGATGGTGGGTGAGGAAAAGATAGAGCCATCCGAGATATTGGATAAACCATATGATGTAGTTGTACACGAAATATGTGGATTGTTGATTGAAAGATTTGAGATAAATATATCGACAATATACAATATTCTAAGAGATTCAATGTATTTTAAATCTTTAAGCCTTAGAGAATTGAATGAGATAATTGAATATATGAATAAAATTAATTTAATAAGATATGGTTTTAATGAGGATGTTATTAGAAGGGGGAGTCGTATATTTGATTATTTCTATGGAAATTTGTCAATGATACCTGAATCTATACAATATATAGCTATAGATTTATCCGAAAATCTTCCTATAGGATTGCTTGATGATTTCTTTGTTTCAGAATATCTTGAACCAGGTGTGAGGTTCATAATGGCTGGAAGAACATGGGAGGTAGATCATATAATTGAAGATAAAGTATATGTCAATCCCATAGAGGATTATATAGGAGCTATTCCAAGCTGGATTGGAGAAGAGATACCAGTACCGTTTGAGGTTGCCCAAGAGGTTGGATTAATTAGAGGAATCGTTGAGAAAATGGCTTTAAACAAAATGGATTTAAATAAAATTTCAGAATATCTTTCGCATTTACTTAAATATAATGATCTAAATCTAATATCTAATGCTATATCAGATGTATATGAAATGGCTATTAGAAATATACCTATACCTACTGATAAAAGAATTGTTGTCGAGAAAGCTGGTGAAATTATATATATTCACTCACATTTCGGTACACGTGTTAATAGAACTATAGGTAAATATCTAGTTTCTCAAATAACATCTTATCTAGGGACACCGGTATTTGTAAAGGAGAAACCATATGGAATACTTTTTAAGACAAAGGATATAGATGTGAAAGATATAGTTTGGCTGCTGAAAAATGTTTCTAGAAGAGAGTTTAAGACAAGATTAACTCAAAGCATTATTAACAGTAGACTTTTTAAATGGCGATTATCGCAGCTAGCTAAAAAAATGGGTGTAATCGATCCAGATACAAAGCTTACAAATATATCCTTAGATCAACTAGTTACTTCTCTTGAAAATACACCTGTATTTAAAGAGGCTTTAAGAGAAGTTCTTGAAAGAGATTTAGATATAGATAGAACACTGAAAATCATAGATTCTATAAATAGCGGTGAGATAAGTATCGTTGACGTAAGGGGTCCTACACCATTATTAGAGTCGAGTATAAAATATGTTTTAGAGTCATTAGAACCGGTGCCACTGGAGAGAAGAATTTTTCTGAGAATATTAACTTATAGAGCTAAATTAATGTCAAATATAGTTACAGAGGTATGTTTGAATTGTAGAAAATATGTTGAAGAGAAACCGATATTTAGGCTTGAAGTACCTTCAATATGTCCAATATGTGGTTCAAGCCAGGTGACGATTACTACAGATTCTGTAGAGGAGGTATATAGATATATAGATAATATTGATAGGAGGAAAGGAAAGTATAGAATATTGAAGAGAAACTTAAAACTATATGAGAGATATGGAAGATTGGCTGCAATGGCTTTATCTACAAGATTGCCATATAATCAAATTAAAGAAGCATTGACAACCTCAAGAAACGAGGAGGAATTAATAAAAAAGCTATGGAGATTGGAAAAATTAAATTTACTTAGAAAAAGACGCCCAATTTAATTATTTCAGTCTTTAATCTTATTTAATTTATAGTCTTCCTAGTCTTTATTCTTTCTAACATCTATAGAAAGTTCAAATCTATAGTTAATTAGTTCAGTCTATTAGTTTCTCTTATCGCCAAAGATAAAAATGCGTTAAAAATCATATATAAAAAATATACCATAAATATTATCTTATAAGTATTAGATAGATCGTATAATAGGCCGATTAAAAATGTTCCAAGAAAACTTCCAATATATCCAAGTGTGTCAATTATGGCTGAAGCAAGTCCAACATATTCATTTAATACGAACTTTGGAGGTAGTGTAAAGAAAAACCATTCTGGAAGACTTATAAACAAAAATAGCATCAGAAATAAAGGTATAGACATATTCATATAGGTGTAAAGTAATAGCAGAATTATAGAAGAGTTTGTAAATGATATAAACATCATATACTTCTCCTTAAAACTGGTTTTTCTTAACACATATGTTCCAGTAAATCCGCCTATAGCATTAATTATAGGGAAAACTCCTGTAAAAATGGATGATAAAGCTATAGAAATACCCAATTCTTGCACTAAAATTGTTGGAAGCCAGCTGACAAGTCCTCTAATAACCGCATAAAAAAATAGATATATTATTCCAAGCAGCCATATATTTCTATTTAATAAGACTTTCTTTAACCCCCTTTCTTGAGAATTTTTCTTTAAATCATTATCTTTAACAAGATGGGAAAAGAATATGGTGAATATAAATAGGATTAAGGATGTAATGAGAAATATATCTTCCCATCTCAATATTGATAAAAATACTCCTATTAATACAAATGTTATACTAGGGCCAAAAATTGATGCAGTTAATAGTGATCCAATCACATAATCTACTTCATCCTTAGAATAATTTCTAGCTACCAGATTCATTAGTGAAGGCCATATAAATCCCTGTCCAATACCATTAATAAACACTACAATATTCATCCATTTATAAGACAAGGGTATTAGTAGATTTGATAGAGATGATATTAATGCTCCAACAACTATCATTCTCCTAGACCCTATTCTCCTACACAGAAATCCGGATGGAATTAGCATCATAGCATATCCTATATATAGGGAGGATACAATTAATCCGGCACGGATATGGGGCATTCCCATATATTCGATAAAAAATGGTATTATAGGTAAAATACTATACCGACATATATAAAATACTATATAATATAAAGATAGAAACAACGTTAACCCTTTACCGAATCTCATATTTTAACCAAAATATAAAGAAAGTAATAAACTTTGATACATAGGAATATATTTCTACACTACATGTGAGGTTCAGTACTACTTCCTAATTTCATTTAATTTACCACTTATAATATAGATATAAACTAATTAACATATCTGTATCAGTTAACAAATAATTAGAACGGTAAAGATATAAGTTAATGATTAATATATAAATTGATGATGAACCATTGCAGCGCAGAAGATGAAGAAAAGATTTCCGAGCTGATGCAATATATGAACAAAATTTACAATAATGTTATTATCTTAATAACTAAGGACTAGTAACTATTTTAATTTATGTTATTAATATATTCTTATTTTTAGTTCCTTTATTCTTTCAAAATGTTTTATGTTTCTAGTAATGAGTGTTAAATTATATACGATTGCGGTTGAAGCTATAAGTATATCGGATAGGCTAATTGGTTCTCCTTTCCTCATTAATCTAGCATCTATTTCTGCAGCTTTAACTATAACATTATATATTATTGGTATAATTTCAAATGCTCTTAAATCACTTTCAGCATCTGCGATCTTTTTCTTTAAGAGTCTCTTATCATTCCAATATAAATAATATATTCCTCTCAAATATTCTTCGGCCGATATAATAGAGAGTCCTAGTCTTTCATTAGATAAATCTATTTCCCTTGCAACTCTCACTGCTCCGGTATCATTATTCACTAGGTCTATTAGGAAAGTTGTATCGGCCAGATACCTCATCCCTCGATCAACTCTAACAGATATTTTCTTCGTATTTCGTTTAATTCTTCCTGTATCTTGAATTTTTTCTTAACTTTCTCCCAATCTTTCTTAGTTATAGTTTTACTGCCAGCTATATCGGAAAGCTTAGGTTTTTTTTCTAATAAACGGGCGATAACATCTGAAAAAGATTCTCCAGGTCTTTTCATTCTTCTAAGTCTCTCATATATATCATCAGCAACCATGATTACCCTACCCATATAAATCTCCTCATAAATTATATATAAAATTATATATAAAATTTATTCATTCAGGAGAAATGGTTTGAAGCCGTTTTTATTAATGTATCCTGGATATATAATGCATGTCTTAGTGGCTTTTTCTATTTTAAAAGTTTCTTTAGGCTTTAATTTAATATTTTTAGATAAAACTATTTTTCCCCTAAGATTTATAATAGGTATTTTAAATGGCATTCTATCTATCCTATTTTCTCCTACAAATGTTTTACCTATAGCCCTTTCTCCATCAATATATACGTCTATAATAGCATACATATTTCTAGTCAAATCTGATTCCAATACTATGTCTAATCCCTTAATCTTCCTGGTATCAAGAGGCTCTATATTTGAGGATGGAGTTATATTCCATTCTATATAACCTTTATAGTTATCTGTGAAAAGATCTGAGCCAAATTTCTTTATAGAAAATCCTATTGGATAAACATCGTAGTTTTTAAATCCCTTTAAAGTTATCGAGCCACGAAAGTTAGTCGGCCTAATACTTTTAAACCTAGCCTTAAGTATAGTTTTTTCATATCCATTTCTCTCAAGCCAGAAAAATGCACTAACATCACTTTTCTTAATTAGTGAACTTTTATTGAAACTTTGGAGTGGATTTTCTTTAATAAACAATATTTTTATTCGCATAGGCCTATACATTTTTCCAGACAATATCATAAACCTATCTTTTCTCTCAACATTTAATCTATAAAGATCTCTATATATAACCCATATTGGGCTTGACCAAGCCCTAGCCCCATTTCTCTGTATGATTCTCACATAATAATAGTTTTCCAATCTATTAGGTTTTTCATCATCAATAAGCTTGAAATTTACAGTCTTACCTTTACAATATTTTCTATAAAACATTTTGCCATTCTTAACGACTTCAACCCTATCTATATCGTAGTCTCCCTCAACGTATACCTTTAATATAAGCTTTTCTCTAGGATTCTCTATTTTTAGTTCACTGCCCATTAAAACATCGTTAATAGAGAATTCGAGTCTAATTTTACCTCCTACCACCGCATATACTCTTTTATCATAGATTGCTTTAAATATAGATTCTCTTGTAAGGGAAGACGCATATACTCCTGCAAATCCGCTTCCTAGAGGATTATGCAGAAATATCCTTGAAAAATCATCAGATAGAGATGATATATAACATTTTTCTGGACACTGGATCTTTATAACTCTTCTAAATATTCCAGCTGGAGTACAATCATGGGTATCTCCTCCACCAATTATTCCCAGCCTATATCCCCTATTCAAAACATCTTGAACAAAAAATCTTGGAAGATTATGAGAATTAATGCATTTAAAAGGATTACCATAATATTCGAATACACCCCATATAGAGACTATTTCCACAACTCTATCATACACTGGATTATAGTATCTCCAATCTACTGGAAATTGTGTAATAGAAGGATGATGTGGAATAGTAATGGCATCTATATGATTTTCACTAAGAAAATTCCATAAATCTATCGGACTTCTACCAACAGCTTTACTAGGACTAATACCCTCAAGACACCTAAAAATAGGTGCATCATCTTTAAGAAAAATTACATGTCTATGTCCATATGCCTTAGAAGTCCATTCGTATCCACTAAATGTAACAAATTTTCCCGGAGAATACCATTCCCAAGCCTTTTTTCTAACTATACTCCACTGTTCATCACTCATAGAGAAATCGTGGTCGACAAGTGCAGCGAAATCTAATTCAGCCTTATCCCTAGCATATTCATAGAATAAATCGATACTTTCCACTATATCTATATCCCTACAGTATTCCTCAAACAAACTACTGTGAATATACAAATTCCTTTTTCTTAAATCTCTACCGGGACACACACCGCATAAAGAAAGATTAGAATGACCATGAATATCGCCGAAAAATAGTTTAAAATTGGAATAACTCATACTTATTTCCCTTCCCTTCTAAACCCATAGTATTCTAATATTTTTTTATTAACGTTACATAGATTAAAGCTTTTAAGAAATCCTTTAATAACATTCTTTAACTCATCTAGAAGCACTTTTTCTCCATTAATACCAATATTTGATAGATTTTGTAGAAGCTCGAAAATTTTTCCATCAATTTTAGATAAAACATATCTTGAGCATAAGCCGATTATAAATTCCCTTCTATTTCTAGGAATCAATCTGAGATCTTTTTCGGAATATTTTCTCCACCTACCGTCTATAACTATAGAATTAAATAATATATCTAATATCTTAGAAGATTTTTCAATAATATTTCTTTCTAAAAGTTCTTCTTCTCTAAAAGCAAGTTTCTTTATAACTCTATACTCTATGTCAGCAAACATTGGACCGATATTTGCGCCTCCAATACCTAATTGTGGAAAAACCTTGGGATTTTCAACATAATCTGTAGAATGAGTTTTCAAATACAGCCCATATTTAGATGCAAGATCTACAAGTCTTCTAGCCTTTTCAACATTAAGTCTATTTCCCGGAGTGACTTTGGTATCAACGTCTCCAACCATAAAGAGAATTTTAACATCATTTAATCCTCTTTTCTTTAACCCATTTAAAACCATTGAAATGAGATCTCTAGTATGTCTTTCATCCTTAAATATCCATCTATCGCTACCTATCTCATAATTTACTGGAGGAATATCATTATTTTTCCTAAAATCCTCAGCATATTCTAAAAGGCTTATAGTTCTTTCGGCAACGATTTCTGTGGAAGGATTCCCAATATATGGATCTACAGTTGTATCAATATGAATAATATCATAGCCAGCGATCAAGGCTGCCTCAAGAGACTTTCTAGTAGACTCCATAGCTTCATCAAAATCATATTTTTTCTGAATATGCAGGTCTTTAAGCCATGGACCACAATGATCCAATCCAATAATAATAGGAATATTTAGCTTAAATCTTTCAATCTCCTCGTTGATAAACTTAATAAAACTCTCAGGAGTCCATCCAGTATAACCTATATCAAAATCGACTTGATTAAGAGAAGCTATAAACATCATGGGAGCATTACATTCTCTTGCAGATAACAAAGCGGCTCTAACTATATGTCTAGAAATCGGAGAAACACCGAGAAGCGTAATATGGCTTCCAATTTTCTCATAAAATGTTTTCAGCAGAAATTCTGCAATAGGAATATTATTCTTTAGACACATCTTTCTAACAACACTTCTATCGATATCAGTCATAGACCCTCCTAAATAATAAGTATAAAGGATTATTAAAGTATAATTAAATCTGCAATATCATATATGTTAATTTAAGCGAGACTATATTCATTTATCCATCCTTACTCAAAATATTCTTGCATTAATTTCATTTTATTTTTAAAAGGAAGAAGGGAAGTTTTTTTCTATCAATTATCTGAACATTTTTAGGATATCTTCTATCTGGTTTTCCAGCTTTCACCTCTATTCTAACATTATTGACAATTACATCGATTTCATACCTATTTTTAGAATAATATATTTCTCCATATTTTCTATATAAATGCTCCTGAACTATCTGTTCATATAATGCTGATTCTAGACTAGGTACACCTGTCCAGTCGGAGAAGATTTGGAGAAGTAAGGGGTCTCTGAAAAAGAATTTTTTCTCACGCCGATATAAAATTTTCTTATTTTGTTTAAGATACGCTGTTCCGATTAAATATAAATTCCTAAAAAATTCTATATAGTTTTGAACAACCTTATAAGAATAACCAGAAGTTTTCGTTGCTAATGCTCTATAACTTGTTGAAGATGGAGAGGTAGATATAATGGCTGATAAAACTTCTCTCGATACTTCAAGACTCTTTCCATGACGTACAATTTCTCCAATATATGCTGATAAAATATCACCATAAGGATGTTCATTTATACTTGGAGGAAATCCTCCAGTCAAAACATATTTTTCAAATATTTCTTCAACATCTTCAGGATATAGTTCAGGTCTATCTATACCATATATCTCTATATATTCTGAAAAACTTAGAGGCATTATTTCTAATACTACTCCTTTCCCCCTTCTACCAGGAAAAAGTTCTACATCTCTCTTAATTCTTAATGAACTTGAACCAGTTATAGTGATAATGCTGTCTTCAAGCATACCAATATCAATTAAAGGCTTTACAGCCTTCCACCAATCCTCTAACACTGTTACTTCATCTAGAAATATATAGGTCGTACCCCTCTCTCTTCCAGCAATTCTAAGAAAATTTATTAATGCTTCTGAAAGCATTGTATACATTGGAAAAACTTCACAGCTAACATATAGTATCTTTATAGGCTTAACTCTTTTTAATAACCTTTCTATAAGTAATTTAATCCCCGTAGTTTTTCCAACAAGTCTAGGACCCAATACAAAATTTAAGGAAAAGGGATTAAGAGAAACTTTTTTTATCCACTTTGGAATCCATCTAATTTTCTGATGACTCCATCTTCTCAAATGAGGATCTTCTTCACCAAACCACCAAGGATTAAACTTAGACAGAATACTTGGAATCATGAGAAATAAAAATTCTCAAATATATATAAACTTTGCGAACAATGGATTCTCATTCAAAGCCGAGTAAAGGACTCCATCCCTCCAATATTCTTCGAATACTTTTCTTAACCAAAAATACTCCTATAATAAATACTATACTCGACCATATTATCAATATAAATAAATCTAAAAATAATTTATCTATACCCCAGCCATACAATAATGTTCCACGTAAAATTTTTAATGCATAAGTTTGTGGAAAAATATAGGATAAATATTGTAATGGTTTAGGTAAAAACTTTATTGGAAAATATACTCCACATAATATATTTGAGATTAAGAGCAATATTGATAATAGGGGTTCTTCGGTAGACTGAATGGAACCTGTAATCCATATAGAATAGGTGGCTATTAATCCCATACCTATAGCTGCGAGAAATCCGAATAAAAGTGACGTTAATACCAATATTAAATCAGCTCCTGGATTTATAGTAAAGTTAAAAAATATTACGGCTACGATAAGATAAAGGAAGGCTCTAAACGTATCGCTTAATAATCCAATAAGTATATCCCTAAGGAGGGTTGCTTCAATTGAAATATTCATTACCTTATAATGTTCATATCTAGACATACGTATACCTCCTATTGATATATTTGAGAAAAAGGTTAATGCAAAGCTGTTATAAACAATTCTAGCTGTATTAAAAAGATATGTTTGAACCATTAATCCTAAAATAATATAGGATAATGGATCTTGAACTGATTTAGCAAATGCAACATTATAAAAATACCACACATATAAAGCTATAGCAATATTTATTATCTCAAATGGCCAAAGAAAACCTATACGAAGCATATATATACTAAAATATTGTTTGGAAATTAATTTTAGATCTTCTAAAATTTTCTTTAGCTTAGAAAACTTGTAAACAAATTTTTCTCTTCTCCTCATATTTTTCACCGGAGAGCTTTACATAATGGAGAAATACGTCTCCTATGGTAGGACTTTTTACTTGTATATCCTTGATTATATTCTTATTTCCAAAAGTTTTAGCTATTTCTATGAGCGTATTAGTAACGTCTGATGTGAATAAACTTATAGTCTGAAGAACACCACGCTTACTTTCAATTCTTATATTATTACCAAAAATGCTTGTCAAATCCTCTAAATTTATATCTCCTTCTACGGTTACTTTTACAACTGTTTTTAATGCAAGCTTGCTAATGAGCTCTTTCAGTTCACCTCCAGCCAAAATCTTTCCTTTATCTAAAATTATAAATCTATCACATAAATTTTCTACCTCGAAAATATTGTTAGTAGCATAGAGAATTGTTGCTCCTCCAATATCTCTACTTTCCCTAATGTATTCATGTATCTTTTTGGCTGCCTCAAAAGATATTCCCTGAATAGGTTCATCAAGTAAATATAATGCTCGTTTAATAAAAAAAGCTGGAGCTAAAATGACCCTAGACGCCAGTCCCGGGGACAAGTATCCTAAAGGTCTTTCAGCATGTTCTTTTAAATCAAGTATTTTTATCGCATCATCTACTCTTTCCTTCGGAATTCTATATAGCTTAAAGATGTATTCAAGATTTTTTCTCACAGAAAGCAGAGGAGAGATTCCAAATCCACCTATTAACGCGCCTGTAATGTAGAAAACTTTATCACTAACCTTGTCATAATCCCTAACTATATCATATCCATAAACATACACTTCTCCTTCACTAGGATATATTAATCCGGAAATAATTTTAAGCAGGGTAGTTTTACCAGAACCATTAGTACCTAATATCCCGACAATCTCTCCTTCCTTTATATCAAGTGATACATTTCTCAAGGCAACAGTCTTCTTTACATATCCTCTTATAGTTCTAGAAATAATTGCAGTAAAAAGCTGGAGAAATGGTTGCCCGGATTCAGCTAAAATATAACCTCTTTTCATTTTTTGAATAAAAACTTTACTAACATTTCTACATATAACAACTTTCATACATTTAATTATAAGTTTTCGATATATATATACCTCTTTTATAAAAATATATATGGTGGTAAACTATGACAGATTTAATTGAAGTATTGGTTGAGGGAGTATCTATAAGTATGCTGGAAAAATTAGGTATAGAGCCAGACTTTTGTATAGGATTCTGTTCATGCGATAAACTCGTAACTTGTAATGGTGGTGTATATATTTGCGGTTGTTATCCACGTTGTAGTTTAGTATAAAGGAGAACTTTATTATGAAGAAATATGAATAAAAGTAATTATAGCCTAATTTTAAAGTTTAATGAAAATATTATAGCGGTAAGTTTCCTCACAGGATATATTCTTAAATTAAATGAAGGACTTTATAATAAACTTGTTAATAATCGGTTTAATGAAATAGAAAATAAAGTTTTAGAGAGATTAATAGAATATGGGATCGTAGAAAATGAAGAAGGAGAGCATTTAAATATAATTCAGAAGAATTTTGAAAGAATTAAGTTTTCAAGCAATTATAAGAATTTATATATTACATTGATAACAACATATGATTGCAATTTTAAATGTACATATTGTTATTATGGAGATCATAAGCCTATAAAAAGTTATATACAGGATAATTTAATTAAACCTATTACAAGGTTTATTAATGATAGATTAAAGAATAATGAGAATATAGATAGAATTAATATAGAATTTTATGGTGGAGAACCTTTACTAAATTATAAGTATATAATAAAATTTATAGATTTTTTTGAAAAACATGTGTCTAGAGAGGTCAGTTTATCATATAGCATTACCACTAATGGATCGATATTAAATAATGATATAATTAACTTATTTTCCTTAAGCAATTTTAATGAAATACAAATTACAATTGATGGGCCTCCTTCTATCCACGACAGGTTTAGAATGTTTAGAAATGGTAGAGGAACATTTAACACTATTTTCTCCAATTTACTTCTACTAACAGATTATCTTGAAAATAATAAAGTTTTCATAAGAATAAATCTATCCGAAGATAATATTAATAACATATCAAAACTTTTAGATATTTTTAAAGAACATAATTTAGAGAGAAAAATAGGAATAGGGTTTGGAGTAATTAGAGAAAGGAGAAAGAGGTTTGATACCAACTGTTATATCAATTATCCATTTAATATGATAATATATAAACCGAATTTTATAGAAAAATATATTGATATTGTGAGGGAGGCTATAATTAAAGGTTTTAATTTTATACCCATTCTTTATCCACGTCCAAAATTTGCACCATGTGCAGCCATAACTAAGAGGTCTTATGCTATTGATCCCTACGGAGATATATATAAGTGTTGGGAAGCTTTAGGTTTAAAGGAATATTCTGTCGGAAATATTAGATACGGTATAGATGAGAAGAAGGAAAAGATATGGTTAGACTGGACACCTTTAGTATTTAAGAAATGTGTAGAGTGTCCAATACTACCTTACTGTATGGGCTATTGTCCGGCGGAAACAATAGTTAAACATAAACCAGAGCCTGAATGTAATATAGTTAGGCTTAACCTTGAAGAATATATTAAATTAGTTTTAATGAAAATAGGAATTTATCAAAAAATAGCTAATTTAACCTCATAATGCTATTTATAATTCACATTAATATTATCTCAATAAAACGGTTGGTAAGTCTTTCTAAACTTCATCCAGTATAACCTGCATTAAAATTCACCTGATTAAGAGAAGCTATAAGCATCATGGGGCATTGCATTCTCTTGCAGCTAATAAAGCAGCGTCATTTCGCCAAAACCTATGTAAAACATTAAACCTAGGGGACGGAAACATAGTAACAATAAAAGTATTTTAAACAAATAATTAGTCATCTGATTTTCTATAGTTGAGTATGCTATTTCCTTCACACTTGTAGGGTATGCCTAATAGCTGGGCAATCGTGGGAATCACATCTATTATCTCAGCCTCCTCGATAGTCTTCCCCCTGTATATCTTATCTAATGCTCCCCCGGATAGGATAAAGGTGATCCTCCTCGGTCCTCCCGAATATATTTCTGTGGATTTGTCCTTTTCAAAATCCCATACTTCACAGTCCCATGGAGGAGGGTGGTCACAGCACCAGTTATTTGTCTTTACTCCCATTCCGGCGGCAACAGAACATCCGAGATGATAACCATGGTCTGAGGCCAAGACTAGGTAGGTCTCATCCCATAAATCCCTTTCCTTCAGAAACCTTATTATATCTCCTATCAATTTGTCCAAGAAGAGCATATAAGAATGCTTGGAAGAGTAAGGATCTGAATCCTTCCCATAGGAGGGACAATTAGAGATAGAATCCATATTGGGAAAGTAAATGTGAACTAAATTCCAGTTTGGGACCACTTCCTCCATCCAAGGGAATGCGTGATCCTTCAATATCGTTTCATCCGAATAATGACCGCTTACGAGCCCATGCATGGACACAGGAGTATAAAAATATCCTCTAGCCAACCAAGGACTATTGGAGAACACTCCTATCTCTATCTTTTCCTTGTAATATCTTTTGGCGAACTCAAAGAATCCCTCCTTAACCTTTAGATACCATGGCTTTCCCTGTTTATAGCATCCCTCATCGCTATACGAGCCTGTGGCCAAGTACTTCATTCCATGGGAAGTATCACATCTCCCCCTGTTCCATGGCCTTCTGACCCAGAGCCCATTCTTTATGAGATATGAAAAGTTGGGTATCAGCCCGAGTTCATGGTATCCCTTCACGTTGACCGGAGGATAGTTTGTCTCTTCTATCTTTACGCTCTCCTCCCAATGGCCAGCAAGCTGGTCCACAATGAGATAAAGTACTCGTTTCATCTTCATTCCTCCAGGTCAGAGAGTTTTTGAAACATATTCGTATTACTCTTTGCAATAAATTTAGGAACAACGCTTATCATCAATAAACATATAAATATAGATATTTTTCTCATAAAACCACCAATATATCAATGAGATTTGGAACTAATATAAATTTTTACCGGTATACTATTGGATTATGACCGAAGAATAACTTGCAAACACTGAAGAATGTGCTTACAAGATAGGGTTCTCTCCTTCCCCAAAGCTTTTATGTGTTTCATATTATAATGGAGAGCGACACCCAAAAATTCGAAGTACTAGTATTACAATAAATAATTTATTAAACCATAATATCTTTAAAATATATGATGATTTTATGACTAGGATAAGTAAGGATGAATATTATCTTCGGATAGCGAAAGCTGTTGCATTAAGATCTCCATGTTTAAGACGGAAATATGGGGCGATAGTAGTTAAAAATGATGTTATCGTTTCTACAGGATATAATGGTCCAGCAAGAGGTAGTACAAATTGCGAGGAAGTTGGTTGCATAAAGGATGAACTCAATCTACCACATTACTCCGCCTACGAATACTGCCCAGCAATACATGCAGAGGAGAACTGTGTTTCCGGAGATACGTTAATAGTTACGGCCGATGGAAGTATTAGGAAGGCTAGAAATGTTAATACAGTCCTTATTTCAGTAGACCCCTTTCTTTTTACTAATGTTAAAGTTTTATCTCAGAAAATTGAGAGTACTAAAAGTGAAGTATTGAGGATTACTACTAAAGGTGGTTTCTTTATAGAAGTTTCTCCTGAACATAGAATGCTTGTAATGGATAGAAATCTATTTTTAAAAGAGAAGCCTGCAAAAAATATCACCTTAAAAGATTATTTACCTGTACCCTCTATCTTACATATAGATGGTAAGCCACAAAAATTACCGAAAATAGATTTTAACTACTATAAGTTAATCAGAGGATCTTGGGAGAAATTTTATAGAATTATGAAGTCAAAGGGATATACTTGGAGAAAGCTATGTGAGAAATGTGGTTTCTCATTCTCCGTTCTCTCAAATCTAAAAAATTATAAAGCTATTAAGAAAGAACATATGGAGAAGATCTTAGAAATATTTCCTGAAGTTGAGGGAATTATAGAGGGTTATGAAGTAAAAAGGGTAAAGATTCCCGAAACCACTTCACCGCTTTTCTGTCAAATAGCTGGATATTTTATGGGAGATGGAAGTTTATCGAAAAACTATATAGCATTTCATGATAGTAAAAAGGAAGTTTTATTATATTATAATACACTAATAAAGAGAGTTTTCGGAATAGAGGGTAAAATTAGAAAGAGTTGGAAAGGTACACACTACGTTTTAATTGTTTCCTCTCGTAGACTCTATTTTCTATTTAAAGAACTTAGATTTAATATTAGTAAAAACAAAAGAATACCAGTCTTATTCCATAGAGTTGAAAATAAATCATTAAGCAGATTCATTAGAGGATTATTTGATGCAGAGGGCATAGTTGATGAGAGATCCATTCATCTATCGTCTTCCTCACAAGAGTTAATATATACTTTAAGACTACTTTTACTTAGATTCGGTATATTTTCCTCTATTTATAAGATAAAGAGAAACAAAGGTTTTAAAAATAGCTCATACTATTCTCTAGAAATTCATGGAGATGATATAGTTAAATTTAATAAAGAAATCGGTTTTTCACATAAAGATAAAGAAAAAAGATTAAAAGAAATTATTGTTAAAGGTAATTTTAAATTTTCATCCTTAAGAGTATATCCAGTTGAATGGTTTAAGAAATTTAAAATATCATCTTCTATATCCTCGGCACTTAGAGATAAGAATAAAATAAATGTAACCTATCCATTAGCGAGACTTTTCATAAATGAAATTAAAAAAAGAGAATATAATGAGGATGTAGAAAGACTTGAGAGAATAGTTGAAAATATTGTTTTCCTCAAAGTAAAGAAAATTGAAAGAATAAATAGGAAAATAAAAATGTTTGATTTCTATGCACCTCCATTCCACAATTTTATTGCAAATGGTATCATAGTACATAACTGTGTAATCAATGCAGCTAGAAATGGTTCATCTGTATTAAATGGAACTCTATATCTTTATGGTATAGATGTGAAGACGGGTAAACCTGTGGCTGGTATGCCTTGTTCGAGATGTAAACGTGTTTTAATAAATGCTGGAATAAAGGATGTTGTTACAATTAATGAGAAGGGAGAAATAGTACGATATAGTGTAGATAGATGGGTGGAAGAGGATAAAGAGAACTATGAAAAACTTTTTAGAGAAAAGGTTGGAGGAAAGTAGAATTATGTTATACTTGGTATATTTGTTCTGGAACTGGCCATAAGAAAATCGAAGTTAGACCAATCTTTCTACCCTTGTAATAAACTTCTCTAGTCTCTAAATCTATTTTCATATAACTAGTTTTCGAAAGAGATGGAGAAGCTTTATCAACCCCTATTAGAGTAACATTAATGAGGAATAAGGCTCTAGAGTTAGAAATATTTATACATTTTCATGTAAAGTAGAGAGTCCAATTTCCATCTATAACTGTTCCATTCTCGAATAAAATATATTGAACTTCTATTTCAGATTTATAGTCAGCATAGGATCCCGGTATAATCTAGATCGGAATGGAAGAAAAGCGATTTCTAATACTTACTAAAAGAAATATTATAAGTATTATAGAAAAACTTTTTCTTCTATATTTAATGACACAGAAAACATAGAGCATTATTCCTGATAGAATTAATATTATGGCACATAATAAATCCTTCTCTATTTCCCTTTTATTAAAATTGAAGAAAACTTTCTCTGCATTTAACAATATATTATTCATCATAATTGTCAGAGCTCCAGACCTTCATCAATCTTCAGTCGATACTATTATTGTATATATTAGATTTATATTTTGTGTTGGTCATTTTTAGTAAGGGTTAGTAAAGTTGCCGAATTATTTTAGAATATCAGACAATTTTTCAAGAACATATCGAGGTCTAATATTAAGTTTACTTATATCATTTCTTTTACTTATACCAGTTAAAACTAATGCTGAATCAAGTCCCATATTATTTGCTCCAAGTATATCTGTATCTAATCTATCACCGACAACCAAGGTCCTTTTTCTATTAACATTCTTTAAAGCTAGTTCAAACATTATTTTACTTGGTTTCCCTATCACTATATCAGGCTTTCTATTGACGCATGCCTCCATTGCAGCAACAATTGAGCCTGCACCAGGTATAAGTCCATCCGAGG
>CAZKAY010000040.1:0-18787 GCA_964550975.1 uncultured Thermoproteales archaeon
AGCATAATAATCACCTCTATGTTGATGTTAATTATATCGTATATATATCTTTTAGTCTTTCATTAAATGAAGAAATAATTATATTTATTAATAAATATATTATTAACACATATTTATGGGTAAAAAAATATTTATTCTGGATGGAGCACACGTGGCTCTCTTATATGATGATACAGGATACTGTGAATTCGATTTTCCTGAATGGGCTAACAGAGTGTTAGAGAAACTTATTTTAGATGCCTTTAAATATGGTATTCCAATAATATTTGAGCTTAGCCCTTCGTCTCTAAAATTCTTGGTTGAGAGAAGATATTCAGATATAGTTTCACTGATAAAAACTGGGTTAGAGAAAAAATTGGTGGAGATAGTTAATGGAACATATAATCTACCATATCTAAGTATAATTGGATACGAATCTAATATTCAGCAGTTCTATTATGGTTTAAAGGAGTTTGAAAAAATGTTTGGAGTGAGGCCGATAATCTATGCTCATACAGAGTATGCCATTCATCCACAGCTACCCCAAATATTAGTTAAATTTGGCTATAAATATGCTTCTATAAGGGTTAGATTAAATGGGTCTGCGCCTCAAATAGATGCTGAAAAAGTTTTATGGATGTCTCTAGATGGGTCGATGATAGAAACATTACCGGCATATAAATCTATATTGTTTGGAGAACAGCTGGGTGGAAAATTTTATAAAGAACTTGAGAAAATGGTGGAGATCGCTGAGAAAAATAGAGATATAAAATATATTGCTTTAAACCATTTTGAAGACTTTATCTATCCAGTATGGGATAGAGAAAAATACTATAAAATGTATAGGGATGGAAAACTTCCTTATAGATATTCAAGATATATAGATTTCTTCACATCTACACCTAAATCTAAAACAATATTTAAACCTAAATGGATAGAATATAGGTTTAAGATAATAAAATATTATCCAAACACGTTATATCATGTTAGGAAAGCTGAATATAGATTAATTGCAGCTGAA
This sequence comes from uncultured Thermoproteales archaeon, assembly GCA_964550975.1. Taxonomy (GTDB): domain Archaea; phylum Thermoproteota; class Thermoprotei; order Thermofilales; family B9-G17; genus CAZKAY01. Next base: position 1,001 of record CAZKAY010000040.1, read on the forward strand.
ACACTTGCAGCATTAATGGGAATTAAATTAAATACTCTTGAAGAATTATGGAGAAAGCTTTTAGATGCTCAAGCCCATGACTGTTATGTAGTTCCAGACAGCTATGAAGGAGAATATATGGAGAATAGAAGACATGTTTATGGAGAATATCTTGGTCCAAAAGTTTTCCTAAAAGCTGGATATAAAGCTGAACAATTAGCAGTATATGTGGAAAATAATTCTGAATCTATTATACGGAGAATTCTCGAAGAAAAACTATATGTCTCGGATACTGAGGAAAAGGTTATAGTGTTTAATCCATTTGGATGGAGGGCATCTCTAATATATAGATTTATACCGCCATATATATGGAATTATAGTTCTCTAAAATCTCCAGATGGATTAGAAATACCATTACAGTTTGAAAAGCAGGGATGGCTTAAAGTAGCCACATTTATCCATAAATTAAATCCTTATTCAATACAAGTCTTAACACCTTTAAAACAGAGTTTAAATGATAAAATAGATTCTAAAATAAATTTAAAGAAAAGGGGAATATTAATAGGGATAGATGATATAGATATAGAGGTTTCATTAAATGATGAAAAGATAGTTAAGATGGACGAGAAATCTAGAGGCGCTGTCTACAATAAATATCTATGTTCTCTCAAGGACAGGTCTATGATAAAGATAATTGAATTAAAGGATGGAATAATGTTTTACATTAATATACATAAACCATCAAACCTAACCATGAGAGTTGATAAATGCAGTAAAATATTTGTGGACTATCCGTTTGGAATAGAGGATGTGGAGGGTGAAACACATTTTACAAGTCTAACATTATTTAAAATCAATGGAAAATATATTGTAGTATCAAGCCTAAACATACATTTCCTTAAAGCATGTCCCAACAAAGGGGAAGCTATATTTCATTTACCTAGAGAAGGCCCATATTTTCTTAAAATCATGTCCACATCAAGCAAAACTGAATCTATAAGAAGGACCTTTGAATACGGATTAGAATATATGTCTCCACACATATTTCCATGCAGAAATGAAAAGATTAGACTATTAAATATTTCTACTAATGCTATTCCAATAGCATTGAGACTTATACAAAACGGAATATTGTTGAGGGTTATGGGTACAGATATCGAAACATTTCTTAAATGTAAGGATAAAAAGATTTATGAAGCAGATATGTTTGGGAGAGAGGTCAATTCTATCAGGAGAGATGAAGTTACGATAAAGCCTTGGGAAATAAAGACATTAATATTGAGATAAAATTTTTTCTAGATCGATTACATACATTTGTCTAGAGCCTTCATGTGTTGAATCAAAGCATATTTTTCTACCATCTCTACTCCATCGTGGATGTAAATCACATCTAATCTCTCCCCTAAGTTCTGGAATAGAATAAAATTCTCCAAGAACTATTTTAAAATTTTTCTCAACATTGTATAATATTATCTTCTGAAAACTTTTTCTATCCGGATAAGTGTCTGTTAATATCCATTTACGATCCGGAGAATAGCTACAGTGACCATTCTCTGTAAGAATATCTTTACCTACAATCTCTATTTCTTCTTCTTTATCTTTAAAAAGATAATAATGGTCTCCCAATCCATATCTCCTAGCCCAAGCAAGAATATGATTCGAATCCCTCCAATCAAAATGTGAAACATATTTATGATCAGATACACAATATATTTCTGAACCATCTCTATCCGCGGTAAACATACGGGTATACCAACTCTTTCTATCTCTAGACCATCTATGAAGAAATACGAATCTAGAGTCATTTGGATTAAAAAGTAGATGATTAAACCAATGTAATGCATGATCCATACTAGAATCATGTCTAAATGAAGCTATCTCAGCTAAAGATATTATAAGCTCATATTCTCCGGATTCGAGATCGATTAAAAATATTCCATCATCACGGGGTGCAGATATATTTCTGAATGGATCGGATATACCTTTATAACCATATCCTGGACGAGTATGGTCTAGACGTGCAAAATTTAAAGATAAACCATATTTACCATCATGACTAACACAATATATTGGTAGAGGTAAAACCCGTCTCTCATCTCTCTCAATATCCAATATAATTGAGACAAATTTATCCCCAAGTCTATCATTATATATGATTGTCTCATCAAGTCTGGGCGGAAGCCATTGAAGCATACATCCCTGCTGCCAGTTCCAAGCTCTAGAAAAATCTATAATATTTAACCTATAATCCTTTAAATCTATTAATCCAATCCTAACTATATCGTTTGGAGAAGGAGGGCGATCCATGAAGTCTACCTCGAGAACAAGCATATATTTTTCAGATCCACTCCAAGGGCACTTATCATAGTAACCGAAGAAGTGATGTAAAGGACCATATGTAATTGGAGTAGCCATGATCCCCCCTATTTTACAATCAATTTAAACGCTATAGATAGAAAGACCAATCCAATAGCTATGGCAATGATACCTAAAACATATTTTATTAAAAATTCCAAGTCAAATAGTAATGCAACACCACTGAAAATAAACATAATACCAATGGAAGCTAAGATAATAGATCCGAGAGACCCCTTTAGAGAAACTGTTTTTTCAGACTTTAACTTAATCCCCCAGTATCTAAGAAAAGCCATAGCTAAAAATCCAATACCCATCCCAATAGCGCCACCGACATCGGGTCTACCGAAAAGTAATCCGATACCAGCGCCAATAAACATCAATGAAATAAAGATAAGTCCAGAAATTTTCTCTACATCCTTATTATTCATATATTAAAGTATAGAGAGGAGTTAAATAAATCTTATCATTAGATAGAATATTTTAATACTAAGGACTAATTATAATAAAAGCTGAGGCATATGCCGAGGCTGCATTAAAACTTGGAGTAAAAATCTATAAATTTACCGAAGCATATAGAATTATAGTGGAGGGAGGAGAAGTTCAAGGCGTAGAGACAAGTATAGGACGTATTAAATCAAATATTGTTGTAAATGCTGCTGGATATGGGGCGAAAAAGCTTGCAGAGACGGCCAGAATAAAACTCCCATTAGAAATTATAGACATCATATAATGGTTACAGAGTCACTAAAACAGTTTTTAAACCAATGATAGTATATGGAAGCCTATATTTTAACCAAAATATTCATGGAAACTATAGGTGAATAGAATTAGATGAAAGGCCAGTAAATATATTGATGCCTAGAATAGAATTTTTAGTAAAGTTTGCAAAAATATTCTTAAAGTCATGCCAATACTAGGTGATATAAACGTATTGAGACAGTGGGCGGGATTCTATGTAGTTACACTAGATCATCATCCAATATTAGGAGATGTAGACGAAATAGACGGCCTATACTTGGCAACCGGATATAGTGGACATGGATTTATGATGGGACCAATAGCGGGAAAAACTATTGCAGAACTAATAGTATATGGAAAGACATCTATACCAATAGATGGCTTAAATCTAAGAAGATTTAGGGAGGGAAAATTGATTCATGAAAAAGCAGTTATAGGATAAATTGTTATAAAGATGTCTATATTTAAGTATGACTTTATTTCCAACATTATTTATCTAATTTAAAATCATCTTATATAGGGTATCTCTTTTACTAATAGATGATATTTTAGATAAGAATATCATTAGAAATACTATTATCGATAGAAGAAATATCCCAAAACTTATCATTGTCAATATATCCAATCCAATAATTATGTTCTCAATGAAGGTATTTATAAAGAAACAAATAAATTTATTGATTATTCACGATGTTTCTTCCAGAAATCTAGTGGAGGTTTAAGTGTGTGTGGTATTGGAGGCTTATATTTTCTTCCCTTTAATCTTTCTCTATGTTCTTTTTTAGCTCTTTCAAGTATTTCCGGATTTGTAAGTAGATCTATGATTGTTGATGCAATTATTTTCGACGAGAATATTAGTGATTTATGTCCTAGACTCGATCCCGACTGGGCTGTACTTTGCCATGAGTGTCCAGGGGTTCCTAAAACCCATGCAGCTGTACTGAATTCTACTGTAGGCGTTTTCCAACTAACGTCTGCAACGTCTGTTGATGCATGAAATATTTCTCCTTCACCCCATGGATCAGGTATTTCATCGTCTATAAGTTTGTCTACAAGTCTTTCCCATCCAGGTCTAGAAGATTTTCTAAGCTGATTTATTTTTTGTTCTATTGGAATTGTTTTCGCGATCTCTCTAGCAAACTTTAAGTCTTCTTCACTATATTTTGGTAAACCTATTTCACGCATATTTTTTATAATTAATTCTGCTAAAACACGATTTGGTATAAGGTTACTTATACCATCTATAAATTCTTTCTTATATCTGGTTCTAGTCATTAATGCAGCGCCTTTAGCTATATCTAAAATCCATTTATAGATATATTCTACTTGATCTATTTCTGGAGCACGAATATAATACCAGCTTACAGCATAATCTGGAACAATATTTGGTTGTTCTCCTCCCTTTACAATTATATAATGTATTCTCGCATCTTGAATGATGTGTTCTCTCAAATAGTTTACACCAATGTTCATTAACTCTACCCCATCTAATGCACTTCTACCCTGATCTGGAGAACCACTGGCATGTGCAGCCTTACCATAGAAATGAAATTTAACCGAATATACTGCAAGACTAGTTTTAAGTGTTACACTATTCATGGATCCAGGATGATGTCCTATAGCTGCATCGACATCGTCAAAATAGCCATCTCTAACCATAAATACTTTTCCACTAAAATTTTCCTCTGCTGGACAACCATAAAACCTTATAGTTCCCTTTAAACCATATTTCTCCATGACTTTTTTAGCCGCTATTACACCGGCCATACCAGACGTACCATATATATTATGTCCGCATCCATGTCCAGGCGCACCGGGTTCCAGAGGTTCTCTCCAAGGAACGTTTTTCTGAGAAAGTCCTGGCAGAGCATCATATTCACCTAATATACCTATAACTGGTTTACCTTCGCCATATTCAGCTATAAATGCCGTAGGCATTCCAGATATATTGAATTTTACTTTAAAACCATTTTTCTCAAGTTCACTAGCTAATAACTTTGAAGATTTATATTCGATTAAACCCAGTTCAGCATATCTCCATATAGTATCACTGATATCAATAATATGATCCCTGTTTTCATCAATCCATTTTATAGCATATTCCTTATACATATGAGTCACGATATTATTGTATTTTACTAGATATTTTAATACTTCTCCGATGTTTTCTTTATTTTTATTCATCGTCTGCTTTTCATATTAAAATATATTTCCAGCTATTTTATAGAAATTAATTAACGTTTTATATCTAAATTATGGTAAAATAAATTTGGTGTATATAGTGAGTCGCATAAACCTACGTACAATGTGTATATTGTTTCTCAAGGTGTTGCTATTGCTACTTTTTATTGCATTATTATCCTATAATTTTGATGAAGAATATATTTTAGTTCAGTCGTTTGTGAGGATTCTATGCAGAGCATGTGTAGGTCTAGGTGATTGAATGAAATATACTAGGATTAGACATATAGTCCAGTTCTTAAGTTTCCTCCTACATAACATTGGCATAAATTTTTATGCTAAGACAGGTATAATTACTCCAGCACTATATTGTTATGCATGTCCACTAGCCGCATTCGGATGCCCCTTCGGTGTTCTACAACATTTCATAGCGTTGCATAGAATTCCATATTATTGGATAGGCTCCATAGGATTATATACTGCTATTGGAGGAAGGTCTTATTGTGGATGGGTATGTCCATTTGGGGCATTTCAAGACTTAATTAGAGGCTATGGTAAGAGGCTTGGACTAAAGAAGTTAAATATAAAATATATATTTATTCCATCTCTCCTCCTATCATTTTTCTATTTATTTCTAGCATATATTTATGAAGACACTGTTTTCTGCAAATATTGTCCCGCCGGAACATTATTTGGATTAATACCATATTATGTATTAAATCCGGATACACCCGTTTCCATATATTTTTATATACATATTCTTACATTAATTCTAGTCATTATATTTACAATGTCTATAGATAGATTTTGGTGTAGATACTTATGTCCAATAGGAATAATATATGGTTTAATGAATAGACTCTCATTTCTAACAATTAAAATTGATAAAAATAAATGTACTGGCTGCAAGGTGTGTTTATATAAGTGTCCAATGAATTTGAAATTTGAGGATATTGGTAAGTCTTCGGGATGTCTATTATGTGGAGAATGTATATCGACATGCCCATATAATGCATTGAAATATAGTATAGCTAGTAGGAGATAATCGTGAAAATTGTTAATCTAAGTATGGATAATTTTAGTCGATTGCTAATGCCATGTAAGGCATGCATATACTGGGAGTATCCCCAACACTTCAATGAAGACGATACTAGTTTAAAAATAATACTTAAGCTTAACTGGTTTAAAAATATGTGGAAAAAATATGGCGTATGTTCAAAAATACTGCTGGAAGGAGACAAATGTATAGGATATATCGAGTTTGCTCCACCAATGTTCTTTAAAACTTTGGGAGAATATGATGATAAGTGGACCAATATTCCTAGAAAAGATATTGCATATATTTCCTGTCTATATATCGATGTAAATCATAAGGGTAGAGGATATGGATCACTTTTATTAAATGATGTAATAAAATATCTTGGAAAGCTAAGGGTAAAAGAAGTATATACTTATGCTAAAACTGATGATCCTAATAATCCTTCTGGACCATTATCATTTTGGATTAGAAATGGATTTAAAGTAGTTGATACAAGTATAGAAAATTATCCATTGGTAAAAAGAATTTTAAAGTTTTAGACTCTTATTTCATCTCTCCACTTATCTTAAATTATTCTCTTTTCCATTAACTCTATTCTCTCCATTAATCTTCTTTCCTCGGCTCTTAGTTTCTCAATTTCTTCTCTAAGCTTTCTATACTCCTCTCCTTTCTCCATATGTTTCCTAATTTTCTTAGCAGTATCTCTTGCAGATCTCTTTATAAATCCTGAAACATCTTTACTTAAAGCATCTAATATTGGTAAGAGCTTTGGATTCATGCTTATCCTTATAGATGATATTACAGCTCTCCTTATTCTTGGATTCCTACTCTTCGAAAAATCTGATAATAGTTCGATTATCTTTCTTTTATCGGCAAAATATCCTAAAGCCCTTATAGCTGCAGTCTTAATAATCGGATCCCGGTTCTTAGTATAGTTTAAAATTATGTTTAATGCTTCAACACTTTCGGTCATACCTAATCCTTCTAAGGCGTTTACAACGATAACGTTTCCATGAGAGGGATATTTTAATGCTTCTTCAAGTACTTTTACAGTATCCTTATACCTCGTTTTAGCTATACTTAGTGCGGCACTGGCTCTAACAAAGTAGCTCTCATCGCTATTTCTTAAAATTGAGACTAATCTTTCACCAACAATATCTTCTTTAAAGTTTGATAGAGCTGATACTATGCTCCTCCTAACTTTTGGATGTTTCACTTCTTCAAGAGCCTTTAAAAGACTATCCCGTGCAATGCTTCCACCAATTTTCCCAAAAGTTTTAGCTATCTCACTTCTCAATCCCCAGAACACATTTTCGTCCAGAAGTATTGGAGTCAATTCTCTTATAGTCTTCAAATTACCCTTCTCACTTAATTTACGTACAGCTATTATTCTTGGATAAAGATACATACATTCTTTAACTATTTTCAATAATTCTTCTACACCTAGTTCTAAATCAAGTTTCTTAAATATCTTAAATTTTGGATCGATACAAACATATATTGGTTTATCTGGTGCATGTATATGAAATATATGGCTTTTATCGCTAATCCAGTATCTCCTAAGTATAGTATAGTTTTTACCATATACAAATATTTCTAAAGGAAATGTATATGTTTCCAACGAATCCTTACCCTGTTTCTGTTCAATTTTTACCTCAACCATTTTATCCTTATGAAGCCATTTATAGCTCACCTTTAATACGGGATGCCCAGAATTATATACATATTGTTCGAAAAACCAGTCTAACTCCATTTTCGACTCTTCTTCAAATATTTTTCTCAAATCTTCTGTATCTGCATTCTTATTAGCAAATCTTGTCAAATATTTTTTAACAGCATTTCTAAAACATTCTTCACCGATAATTGACATCAATGTCCATAGAATCAATGCACCTTTAGGATAGCTATGGGCATCGAACATCTCCTCAGGATCTCCATAAATCCTCATAACTATTGGTCTAGAGTATCTTGAAGAATATTCTGAGAGATAGGAGTCAAGCATATTCAATAAGTTATATATAAATTCATTTTCACCCAAATCATGTCTTCTCCACAATGCAGCCATAAGCGTTGCAAAGCTTTCATTAAGCCATAGATGACTCCAGTCAAGACATGTAACTAGGTCTCCAAACCATTGATGTGATAACTCATGTGAAACAAGCGGTTCACTTCTAAAATCCATATGTGCTTTTTCATCGTGAAGAGTATAGTCTGTTAAAAATGTTATTGAAGCATTCTCCATTCCTCCACTATATTCTGACAAGCATATTTGGGTGTATTTGGGATATGGATACTCTACACCAGTAAATTCTTCAAAGAACTTTATCATTTGGGGAGTCTTAGAAAAGCTTCTCTTAACATCCTTTTCTCTACCTTCAGGGACAACATATTGAAGCAAAATATTTCTATATTTTTCTTCAATAATACTGAATTTTCCTGCAGCGAAGGCTATAAGATATGTTGGAATAGCATTATCCAACCTATATTTCCAAACAGTTTTTCCATTAAGCATTCTTTTATCTACTAAAACTCCATTCGAGAAAACTTTCGCCCAGCTTGGACATGTAATCGATATTTCTAGAAGTGTTTTATTGTCTGGATAATCGTAGGTTGGGATCCAATATCTATTATCCTCCGGCTCTCCCTGAGTCCATACCTGTATAGCTGGCTCATCGCTATCAATGGGTATAAACCATAATCCCATCTTAGGTTTCTCGACATAATATTCAATATCTACCTCTAGTTTCTCGCCTCTATCCGCCTCCTTTGGAAGAAATATTTTTAAGACATTTCCATCATAATCATAATCTATATTACTATTGTTTAAAAGAACTTTCTCTATACTCATGTCTACAGCGTCAAACTCAATTACATCTATTTTACGTAAAACCGTTAACCTATTTATAGCCTTTCCCTTTAAACTCCTATTCTCAAAATCCACCTCTATATCCAATAAAACTTTATCTAAACTATATGGTGGATTCCTAGGCCATTTAGGCTTATATTCTGGATAGACAAAATCTCTGCCAATCTTAAGCCATCTCATAGATATCAATAAATATTTAGAAGATTATTAAATATAATCTTTATCGCTATTTTTATATACCATAGTTATATTTTATTATAACTGAGGTATATGATTTTAAGAAGATTTCTTAGGAGAAGGGAGCAACTTGAGATTGCAGAGATGCAGGATATTATTGTAAGCCTACTCATTAATCTAATAGATCCTCCGCCAATATTTCACGGGGGAACGATTATATGGAGAGTATATAAGTCTCCAAGATTTTCTGAAGACATAGACCTCTACTCACAATCTATAAGCTATGAATTTAAGGAAATATTGGATAGAGAGGTTGAGGCATTCAATTTTAAGGTCATAAAATTTAGGGAGACTAGAAATGCAGTTTTCTGTGAGATAGATGGTCCAAGAAGGCTTAGAGTAGAGTTTCTAAAAAATATGTGGAATTTTAAGATAGTTGAAGCCGAATATGAGCTTGTAAATGGAGGGTTTATTTTAATAAAAACTCTTTCTCCGATAGATCTTCTTAGAGAGAAGGTTTGGGCATATAGGGATAGGAGAAAGGCTAGAGACCTATTTGATATATATTATCTCGGCAAGGTATTGGGGTTAAAAAATATTGTAGAGCTTAGAGAGATACTATCTTTCCTAGAGAAGCCTCCGAGAGACTGGGATGAGCTTAGAGTACTTATATTGAGGGGTGTTCCACCAAGCTTTAAAACTGTTAGAGAAAGTATCTTGAGGATGGTTAAATGAAATATATATCACTTGTCAGAAAATATTTTAATAGAAAGGATAAGCCAGTATTTTCCTACAATGAGTTAAGAATGCTAGATATTCCTAGAAACTATATTAAAGTACTCCTCCATCACATGGTTAGGAGAGGAGAAATAGTTAGGATTAGAAGGGGATGGTATAGTTTTCATAGAGATCCAATAATATTTATATTTACCCTTCCACCGAATACAGCATATTATGGCTTAGGATTTGCAGCACATATCTATGATGTATGGGAGCAAGTTCCTAATCCAGAGATATTGACATATATAGCTCCAAGAAAGATTAGGGTTGGAACATATATAGTTTTAAATACACCTATAATTATTAGAAAAATTTCTAGAAAAATGTTTTATGGATATGGGTTGATAAGATATGGTGAATGGAATATACCTATTTCGACGCCTGAGAAAATATTAATCGATATGGTTTACTATAACTATCCATTCATAGATGAAATAATACCCAATCTATTAGAAAAAATAGACATTAAGAGGATTAAAAAAATGACTATAAATCAACAAACTCTGAGTAAAAGGGTAAATAAGATTTTGTCAAAATATGTATAAGGGAGATGCTTAAGGTAAAAGAATTTTAAATATCAGTTTGAAACGCTATTATACAATAAAGATCAGACATATAGGTCCTTAACTAAACTTATAGTTTGGTTTTGTATAATATTATTTGATTACCATGGGATTAAAGTTTCACACATATATTTGTGGATCAATTAGGGATGAGAGAAATGCTCAAAAACTCTGTCTAGAAAGTCTTGCACAGGAAATTATCTTCGAATTAAATAAAAATCCCTTAAGTTTAAATGAAATTATCTCCCGCTATGGTTTAAAGTCATCATCCATTGTTAAAGAACTTTTATCTGCTAATGTCTTAAAGATCAAAGACGATAAGATCTATGTAAATTTCTGTCTCTTTACTTTAAATGACTTAAAAAAGCTTAGAATAATTGGAGAACATTACGGAGAAGCTTTAGCCGAGAAAGTTCTAGAATCAAGCGATAAAATAGATTCTGCTATAAAGGAGATAAAATATCTAAATCATATTGGTATAGACAAAGCAAGGTTTATCATAGTTGGCTGCTATATCCTAGATTTAAGGTCCTTAAAATTTTTTGGAGAAAAGGGTATTGGTAGCTGTGAGGTTGAAAAATATTTAGGTGGAAAATACATCCTATATGGTATGGAGGCTTTAAGTAGAGATGTTTTAGCGTCAATAATTAAAGGACTCTATTGGGGGTGTCATTCTACCGAATCTAATAAATTTTTTATAGCTAGTTTCGGCGATCATTTTGGTAAACGCTATGCTTTTCCAGACGAATACTGGTCTAATCCTCAAAAATATGGTGGAAAGATAGCTTCCTGGAAAATTTTCCTAAACTCTATCTTACATAGATATGCTGTAATTTCAAGAATATTCTTTGACACAATAGGGATTTTCCTAAAAACTATAGTTGAAAATAATGGCATTAGTTTAGAGGAGCTTAGAGACAAGCTTAAAGTAAATGAGAAAACATTCAACAATATTATTCAAGTTCTCTCAGACCTAGAGTACATCGAACTATGGAAAGGAAAAGTTGTTTTAAAAGCCCCCTATCTTACTTCTTCGGATTGGAAGGTTGTGGATAAGGTTGAATATATTGTAAGAAATATGTTAGAGGAATTTATTAGTGAAAACCTTAATTCTCTTAGAGAAGAGCTGAAACGTCTAACTCCATCTAAATGGGATATTGGATTCGAAGAAATTTTCATCGAAGCATGGCACTGGATCTTCGGATACGCTAACAGAGTATTAGCTTTAAAAAGCTATTTCTATAAGCCTATCTCTAGGAGGAAAAATGAAGGAGAATACATTTACTGGATACACGAGAAACCCTAACATATTAAATTTAGATGAGTAAAGTCTAGGCATTTATAAGTAATTTAATATATATTTATATATAAATGTTTATACATAATATTTGGGTTAAATATAATGTTTTTTATTATAGGAAAAAGTATTGATGAATCATATCTAAATGCATGTAGAAATATATTGGGGGGTGAAATTAGAGGAAAATTCCTAGTAATCTACATTCAATATCCATTTAAGAAGATTGTTGAAAAGTATCCGACTACACTGGACATCGAGGATTGGATTAATATACTAAACATTGGCGATATCTTTAGAAAATATAGTGATATACATTTCTATAGAAAAAGTTTCTCCGGCTATATGGGTATTGATTGGATAAAAGATTCCATCAATGATTTATTTAAAGGCAATTATTATAAAAAGATTTCAACCCAAATAGATATGATTACAAGGAGGCTAAGAAGTAAGATGCATGGCAGTAGTACAAATGCATTGATATGTAGCCTATATACTCTTAACGATTTGAAAAGAGCATGCAGATTAAGACCATGCGTTAAGGGGATTCCCTCACTCATATTAATCGATTTTAAACCCATTGGTGATAAACTTAACTTATATACAGTTTTCAGAAGCCAATATATTGATACAAATACTCTTGGAAATCTCATATCACTGGCGATACTATTATATAGAATTGCGATAGATACAAAATATACTCCAGGTATACTTGTATCCACTATTCACAATATAACTTTTAAAGATAAAAGACATAAGAAATTACTACAGCAATTAGTTCAATAAAATCACATCATAGAATTATCATAGTACATCACAGTAGCTTAGATTACAAATATTAGATAACCCTAACTTTAACCAGAATCATACATTGATGTAGAATTAGCTAAAAATATAAAGCACAATATAATCATTATATTACATTACTGGGCGATAGTTATGTATAGAGATCATTCCTTTAAAGTCGGATTTAGCTTTGGACTGACCTCGGGAATAATTACAACATTGGGGTTAATGGTTGGACTACATTCCGGCACGCATTCTAGACTTGCTGTCATAGGAGGTATATTAATTATAGCGATAGCAGATGCTCTATCTGATGCACTTGGCATTCATATCTCTGAGGAATCAGAAAGTAAACATACTGTAAAAGAGATATGGGTATCCACTATCTCTACCTTTTTATCTAAATTCGTTTTCTCGTCAACTTTTATTATTCCAGTTTTACTTTTCAATCTTTATACAGCAATTGTTATAAGTATTATCTGGGGACTTTTCACTCTATGCGTTCTCAGCTTTATTCTTGCCAAAGAGCAGGGAGAAAGATCTTGGAAGGTAATTGCAGAACATTTAATTATTGCATTAACAGTTATAACTATAACTCATTACGTTGGTGACTGGATATCATTAACCTTTGGTTGACTGGAAATAAGACGTGTTCTTAAAATTCAATTAGAATACTAAAATAAACATTATATTAGTATTTTATAATAATGAGATGACTTCATTATAGATAGTATTTAATATTTCCTTTACGAGATAAAATATATCGATATAGTATGAATAAAATATGATGGGAACTATATGAGGTCTAGAGAACGAGTTTTACTCGCTATAAACCATAAAGAGCCTGATAGAATACCGATATTCAGTCCAAACCTAATTCCAACTTATAAACCACTTGATAAGAGGATACAACATTTTCTCGATACATTTGAATTTGATCGACTAGTAAAACTAAATTTCATTAAAACTCCAAGCAGACGCCGTAGATTAGCTGGCGAAGTATACATAGATTTATATGGATGTCTATTTAAATATAAGGGGGTTGGAAACCCCTATTGTATTTATCATCCATTAGCATATGTTAAAAAAATAGAGGATGTCGAAAAATTTAAATGGCCCGATCCCAATGATCCTAATTTACTTCTTAAAAATGCTAGTAAAATGGCTAGGAAGATTAGCGAGGAGACAGAATATGCTACTGCTATAAATATAGATACTCTTTTCCATAGATATCATGCATTAAGAGGTTTTAATCAATGGCTGATTGACTTAAAACTTAATCCAAGTTTACATAAGGCAATTGCCGATAAAATTTATCATATTAATTTAACTTTAACAATGAGATTATTAAATGAGGTTGGAGAATATACAGATATCGTAATGACTGGAGACGATTTAGGTACATCTACACGTCCATATGTATCGCTTCAAGACTTTAGAAAGCATATTAAACCATATTTTAAGAATCTCATAGGAGAGATAAAGAGAAGTTTTCCTCATATAAAATTCTATCTTCATTCTCATGGTCAAATTATGGATTTTATACCCGACCTTATAGATTGTGGAGTGGATATTCTAAATCCAATCCTACCTCTAGATGGTATGGATCCCATAATATTGAAAAGAAAATATGGTAACCAGCTATGTTTTTGCGGCGGAATAGATGTTGAGCATATCTTACCCTTTGGTACACTAGCTGATGTAAAGAAACATGTAAAGAAGGTCATAGATATCCTCGCTCCAGGTGGTGGATACATATTTAAGGTTCAGGCAATTAGTTATCTAATTTCATATGAAAAATTAATCACAGCCTATAAAATTGCAGTAGAATATGGTAGATATAGATAAAATATTGATCAGTATTTTGGAAATATAGCCTTCTGTAAAAATAATATTATAACGCTTAATCCTATCGCCAAACCCAGACCTGCATAGATGCCAGCTGTAATTACAAATCTATTATCTTCCCACCATTTTCTTCCCATTTTTCTACGAATTATTCTAGCAATGATTATGCTGAATGCAAATGCTATTGAAGTCGATATCCAAGTCCTTATTCCTGCTAATATTCCTAGTCCAATTAGTGAAGGAGATATTTTTAACATAGCTAGTATAAATGATAAAGACAATCCCAGTATAAAGCCATATAATATATTATTGGCATTAAGTGAAATAGTATTACTTCCTCCAACTCCAGTTACAGCTGATAAAATTAAATATTGTTCGGCTGCCTGTACAGGAAAGTTTATTAAAGATGCAGGATACATCGAAGAAGGTATTGGAGCTATACTCCAAAATATTTGTAGAAAAATTATACTGGCTATGGCTCCTACAAACCATGTAAAAAACCATGCTTTAATATAGCTTGTAGGCTTTGTTTCACATAGCGTGGCTACTTTCAGCTGTTGGAGCAATCCTACACCACCAGAATATACTGTAAATCCGGCAGTCTGAGTAAACCAAAGTTTAGGGTCTTTAGCTCCACTAATGTAAATTACTGCAGGAACAAAATATGGTATATCAAATCCAAATCCATATTCTGCTACAGCTCTTCCCTGTAAATGAGAAAATAGAAATGACCATATAACTGATACAGATATAATTATTAAAATATAATATGGATTAAAGCCGGATAGAGTCCATGCCATTAGAGAAGCAGAGATAGTTGAGATAAAGAAGAGATATGCTGCTAATTTTGTTCTTAATGTTCCTGAACCTTTCATATATCTGAATTTTTTTAATGCGTTAACTATATATTTTGCATTATATATTATCTGGAAAATAGCTATAGCTATGCCGAAACCTATTGTAGGGCTTATCCAATAAGATATATAGGACCAGGTAAATATTTCTCCCAGCTTCATTCCATGCATATATAATGTAAACTCTCCATTTTTTATGAGTAAATTATTTCCAAATAGGTATATTCCTAGAGAGGTTAGAAATAAGACTATGATAAAGTTATGGGGCATATAGAATGCTACTGTATATGAGACGAGGTCTGTCGAAATACCTATGCTTGAGCCAGGCATTATGTTTTCAATATATTCTGTGAAATCGTAGAAAGGTGTAGGAATAACTATAAGTCTATAGCTTGATAGTATCGGTATTAGATAAGCTATTATTCCATATATTAATCCAACCATACTCGATAATGCAAAAGTTTTTTTCTTATAAGCATATTTAGGATCTGATAGACTTAACACTGTTTCTGCAGATACTCTAGCTAGAGGAAAGGGTAATTTTTCAACCTCTATAAACTGGTAATAAAGATACGTTGCTAGTGAAAAATCTATAATCTTACCTAAGGTCCATGCTATAAAGAGAACAGTTATTGGTAAAATCCAGTCGCCGTGGAAAAACGTTCTTAGCTTTATGGCATTCGATGAAGGATCGGGAGCCCACCAATCGGGAATCATCTTACTTATTCCAAAATAATTTGCCATCGGACTGGTTCTAAAATAGACATTTCCTATTAATGCGAAAGCCACACCTCCTGCAACTGCCTCAGATGCTATTGAATATATGATAAATGCTTCCTGTTTAGTTAACGGATGCTCTGAAAACTTAAATATCTCTAGGAAAAATATTAGGGATATTATTGGAGCCGCAAATACTAGGCTTCCACCCATGGTAAGCGAATAATACATATTTGTTGGAAGAAGGATAAGAATTACATAGAGTATACCTAATATTGATCTTATAGTAAAGCCCTCTAACAACCTATTGTTCGTACTTTCTCTTTTCTTCAAGACTTAATCCCCTCCATATCAAAAATTGTTTTCTAATTTCTCTAACGAAAATGGTAGATGATCTTATCCAAGATCGGGTCGGGCCTTCTATCCTATTCATTTTTAAAGTAAATGTATATCTATCTTTTCTCTCTTCGATTATACTTAACGTTATTCTCTGTATTATTCCGAGTTCGTAAGGTGACATCTGTAATTCAGCTTGAAGTAAAACTTTATTTTCCTTATCAATAAAGTCTAAACTTAATGTTGTAAAAATTTTCCCCCTCACCTTATATTGTTCAAGATATTCTAGGATGAATTTGAGAAGGGCTTTTGCTTCCCTTCTCGTTGTTATGACAAATGGGAGATTTATTGTCCATATATCCCCTTTAGGCTTACTTTTCGGTTTCCATTCTCTTTCAAACGATGGTGTAACCATTTTTGATGCCCTAATAACTGGATACCATGAGGCAAGTAGAGTCGCTATTATTGAAAGTAAAGTAGAGTATATGGGTATGCTTACTGTAAAGTTCAGGTAGACTCCGGGCAATAGGTTAAAGACATTTATAATTTTGGCTAAAAATATACCTACTAGATAACCCAGCATACTACTCACCACCGAAAATATTATAGCTTCTGCTAGAAACATTCCTGAAACATGATATGGAGAAAGTCCAAGTGCACTATATATTTCTATCTCCTTCGCTCTTTCATAAACATTTGAAAGCATGGAGTTAAATAATATTAATATTCCTATAGATATTGGTATAACTAGCTGAGTGATGTTTCCCGAAATATATATTGAAGATCTAAGATATCTGAATACTGTGAAAGTTTTCTGAAGGGTCGGTTGAGTAATATAAATAAAGTAATTTTTATCTAATTTAAATGCGAGTTTTTCAGCTACATCATCTATCATTTCATACGTTTTAAATATATTCTTAGCATGTATTTTTAATGAAATACTATATATATTTCCACCCAGATCCAATACTAACTGTGAAGGAACTATAAGAATAAAATATCCACTATTACCTTTAATAAGACTTGTAGGTAAATATCTAAATAAAGTCATACGTTCTTCCTTTAAGCCTGCAGCCAATCCCACTCTATCTATTAAAGTAAAGTTTCCTCCATCCAAATCAATTCTATTGTTAAATAGTTTGTTATCAATTATACCTATTATTCTTAATTTTAAACCCGTGGAGAGAAGAATATACTCATTTCCAGCAGCTATATTAGAAACATTAATATTCAAATATCTTGCTGCAACATTATCTAATATACATACA